>JAGQQC010000080.1 GCA_020426395.1 Planctomycetaceae bacterium | reverse complement strand
AAGCCGGAGTCACCGCCCGTCTGGCCCAAGCCTGCGACGATTTGCAATCAACGGGTAAATCAATCTACAAAAAATAAGGACCCGTCCGGGTCTTTGAGGCGGCTTCTGGTCGTCTGAGAAATATTCACCGCGTGGTTTTGCGCCGCCAGTGAGTTGATTGGTAAAAAACGAAAACGCTTCCGTGAGAAATCGCGGAAGCGTTTTTTTACGTGTACGTTTGACAAAACGAATCGGCACCACCATGATGTTTTGTACAGAAGACACCTCTTCTTTTAGATTTTATTACGTGTCACATTTTAATGTAGCGGCTACTGGCGGCGCAAAACCACGTTTTCAAGGTCTTTGCGTGTACAAAAGCCGCCACACTTATCTTGGACAAGATCTAGAACCGCTCTTCAAGGAAGAAGCAAGCCTTCGCGAATTGCAAAGCGAGCCAATTCCACTCGGTCATGAATTCCAAGCTTGTGCATAATCCGGTATTTGTGGCTGTCGATCGATTTTGTTGATAGATGCATGTCTTTCGCGACTTCCTTGACGCTTTTACCGCGCGCAAGTTGTCTCAAGACTTCGATCTGTCGGGTGGTCAGCTTCTTCAAGTTGTGGGGAGCATCGATCGTATATTTCTTGCTCTGCCGGTTGTATTTCAAACGCTGTTGAATTTCTTCAGAAAAAACCTGTTCTCCCCGCATGATTCTGGGGATCGCATCTAACAAATTCTGAAGGGGATCGTGCTTGAGCAAAAAACCGTGTGCTTCCAGACGAAGTGCTTGTTCAATAAAAATATTGACCAGATGGTTCGTCAGGAAACAAATACGAGTGGGGAGATTCTGATTCTTGATCTCCTGGCACAGTTCGAATGTCCCTCCGTTAGAGAGGGCAATGTCGATAATCAAAATGTCCGGTTGCTCTTCCAATATTATTGGTAAAGCTTCCTCTGTCGATTCTGACGTACCGACAACACTCAGCCCTGTTTCCTGATTCATTCGGAATGTGAGACTGTCTAACAGAATCCGATGTTCGTCGATCAGGAAAACTCGAATTGCTTGTTCAGCGGTAGAAAAAATGTTGGAAGACATAGCAGGATACCTCTGGCCCACGAGACCTATGTATCTTCCTGAAACATCACTAAGGTGAAGCTCCTGAAAACCTATTCCCGGATGAATGGGGATAAATCGAGTGTATACGAGTTATTTCCCTGCATTCGAGAGACGTGTATTCAAATCTCACGTTGATTCTTTGGGCGGTCAGCTCCTGAATTCACAAGCCTACCGGGATTACGAAGAAAGTGACATGATTAGTTGGACAACCTGGAGGGTTGTCAAAGAAGGTGAATTGAAATTGAGAATCGAGTGAAATCAGTTCCAGCTATTCAGCCTCGCGAGAATTTAGACTGGCTAGCCAGATTACGGTTCTAAGAAACCACCTAAGATGTGAAAAAAGGAAATAATAGAAGTGAAAATTGAAGGTGGTAATGAATAAGGCAAAACCCAAGATGGATCAAGAGTTAGAAATAACTTCGATTAAAATTATTATGAAACGTTTGTGATCTAGTCGATTGTACAAGCCTCTATTTAGAAACTTTATTAAAAATCGATTTTTGAGCAAGGGCAAATCGGCTATTTGAAGGCAATCACCTCCTTAAGATCCTATTGCCGGGCGTTTTAGCAACAATCTGAACAATTGACGGCAGGTTTTGGAAGAAAATCAGAAAAGGAAGAAAAACTCGGCCAAGCTGACTTTCAGGCAATATGTTTGAGTAAAGCGAGTCAGCAAAACGCTGCTGCTTATGGGAAACAAGTCGGTTTGGGTCGCGAAAAATAATGTTTGCAGGTCCTAAACCAAGTTCGGGATACAACGCGTAGCCATATTTTGGCAGTCCGTTTTGTTCGGGGCACCACATTTGAGAGATCGTCCTGCGGAACTTTGATTAAGGCGACCTGCCCCGCGTCTTACGGGCGAGCCGGTTTTAATCGGGGTTTGGACGGAGCTTAATGAGGGAATCGCCTCGGATTCGTCTTCACTCAACCTTGAAAAAGGAGAAACGATGTCCACGGTAACTCGTGATTGTTCTGAGTTGACATCCAGTTGTATTAATCCAGTGTTGAGCGCGACGAAATCCGTATTCGAAGCGATGTTGGGCTGTACGCCCATTCGCAAGGGGATCGCTCTGAAAGATTCGTCTCGTCCACGATATGAAATAAGCGCGGTAATCGGCATAACCGGCCGTGCAAATGGAACGATTGCTGTCAGCTTGAAGGCCTCGACTGCAATGGAGGTACTCTACCGATTAGTCGGGATTCAGGCAGATGAAATGAATGCCGAGGTCTGTGACGCCGTTGGAGAGTTGACCAATATTATTGTGGGAAACGCCAAAGCCAAAATGGAAGAATTACAGCTCTCGATCAGCATTCCGAACATTATTACCAGTTCAGGTCATAATGTTCATTATCCATCAAAAGTGCATCCCATCTGCATCGAATTTGATTCAGAGATCGGGCCATTCACGATTGAGGTTGGATTCGCACCGGAGCAGTCCTGATTAAAATTCAAACGGGGGTAGGTTATGAAACCGAAGTTCGGTTTCCCCTGTTTAAGATAACACTACGAGAATGAACACCTTTAGTTGACGTTTGGGGGAAGCTGTTCAGGCTGCCCCTGTCTCACCAAACTGGATTTGTTGTAACCTGGAGTCAATTAGATGAAGGTATTGATCGTTGACGATTCTGGCACCATGAGAACGATTCAACGTCGTTGTCTGAACATGCTGGGAATCAATGAAGTTGCCGAAGCTGAAGATGGTGTTCAGGCACTCGATTTATTCGAACGCGCTAATTTTGACATAATCCTCAGTGACTGGAATATGCCTAATATGGACGGGTTGACCCTGTTGAAAGAGATTCGACAGCGCGACGCGAATATTCCGGTTATTATGATTACGACGGAGGCCGAGCGGGCTCGTGTGGTCACTGCCATTCAAGCAGGGGTTTCAGATTACCTGATTAAACCGTTTACACCAGATGTACTTAAAGAAAAAATGGAACGTTGGGTAACAATTCCGTCCTGAAGCGAGGATTTCGATTATCTTTTCCATATCGGGCCTGTTGAAAAGAAAATTCCGGGAATCAGCCTGTTTCTGACAGGTTTGGCGTTTCCAGAATAAAATCGAATACTAGATCCGCGATGGATAACAACCTGTTCAACATTCTTGGGGTCAGATTTAGCCTGAGGTTACAGACAGGAGTAAACAAAACCTGCGGAGTCAAGAACATCATCCGTGTAAGCATGTTTGCGAGGCAAGGAAATCGCAATGATTGATCCTCAGAAAATCTGGTCATCCAGCAATCTACCAACGTTACCCACGGTGGCGATTGAATTACTGGAATTGTCCAAGGATCCCGATTCTGAGGTCAGCGACTTTATCCGCTTGATAAAGTCTGACCCGGCTATTACGGCAAAAATCTTAAAAGCATCCAATTCAACTTACGCAGGTTTTAAGAATCCAATTACCAGTATCGATCGGGCAGTTCCGCTTCTGGGAACAACCGTCGTTACGTCGCTGGCGCTCAGCTTTTCTCTGTCAGATTCTGCCCATGCTGCCGGGCCCATGGCGAATAGCTTCAAGCACTACTGGAAATCCAGTGTCGTCAGGGCCTCTGCCTGTGAGGTCATTGCCCGCGAATACCATCACGGGTTGGAAAGTGATTTCTTCCTCGCTGGCTTGCTCTCCGGGTTAGGGCAGCTCGCAATGTTGAAAACCATTCCAATCGATTATCTGCCAGTGCTGGAAAAGTTTGAGAGTTCAGAAGAGCCCCTTCACAAGCTCGAAACAGAAATACTGGGTGTGAATCATATCGAGGCGGGCATCAACTTGATGAATGCCTGGAAATTGCCGATAGCATTCCAGCATTGCGTTCGTCATCAGGCAGACCCTTTGGATGTCATTGAGCAGGTCGAGTCGGGCGAAGACCTGGATATGGTCCGGGCAGTTGCGGTTGCTGCCGCTGTCAGCGATTACTTCTGTACCCATCAGAAAGGGGCTGCCCTGCACCGGTTGCAGTCTTTAACACCGGTCTTTTACAAATGGACAGACAAGGATCTGGAAGACCGGCTGCAGCAGATGAAAGATCGCATCGATGAGGCTGCGGAGCTGTTCTCGATCGATACTTCCGGGTTCGACAGCCTGGGTGACATTATGTCCCAAGCGAGCGAACAACTTGCCCTTCTGGCGGTGCGAGCACATGTGGCCAGCACACAGGCCGTTGTGCGGCAACAAATGGTTGAAGAAGAAGTCAAACAACTGGAACAGAAAAATCAGGAACTGACTGAACAGGCCATTCGTGATGTTTTAACGGGTGTTTATAACCGCAAGTTTTTTGACGAAAGCCTGCAAAAAGAAATTGCCCGGGCAACTCGCAATGCGACCACAATCGGGGTGATTTTTCTGGATATCGACCATTTCAAAAATCTGAATGATACATACGGCCATCAATTCGGTGACGAAGTATTGAAGCACGTCGCCTCGAAGTTGGAGAAAACACTGCGGACTACGGATACACTTGGGCGTTATGGAGGAGAAGAATTCGTAGCCCTAATTTGTCAGCCGACAACGAAGGGGATAACCAAGGTTGCCGATCGTTTGCGCGAAGCTGTAGAGGGTTTGAAAATTCTCTTCAACGACAAGCCAGTTCCCGTCACGGTCAGTGTCGGAGCTTGCATCGCAATGCCGCAACGGAATGCGATGAAAATTGGAGAACAGCTCGTCACAGAAGCGGACGCAGCGATGTATGATTCCAAGCGGAATGGACGTAATCAGATCCATGTTCGTTCGATTATCGATCCTACCCAGGAACACCTCACTCAGCTCAGTAATCAAAAGCGATTTAGCCGCTGGTTGGTACGACATGGGCACGCGAGTATAGAAGATGTGTCACAAGTACTGCTGAATTGTCATTCGCCGCATGAAAAAATCGGAGTCCTCGCCCAGAAAACGGGTTATCTCACGGCGGAGCAGGTCGATGCGGTCCTGGAAGAGCAAAAGAAATCAAATGAACGATTTGGTATGACGGCGATCTCGATGGGGCTTATCTCAGAGGATCAGGTTGCCTGGCTGTTGGCATTACAACAGGAAGATCCGGGACAAGTGGCCCAGGCCCTGGCTGAAAAAGGTTGCATAAACGGAGAAATCCTGCATAGCCTCATGAGCATCCATAAACATGAGGTCGATCCGACTTTGATGGCGAAAAAACCAGTCCCGGGCGGTTCTGCAACCTAAAGTTAGGTACAGTCTCCGGCAGGTCATGCCCGGACGATTGCATTGAGAAGTCTCAGTGCCTATATACTTAAGGCACGTTCCCGGTCCATCCGGAGACATGGTTCTTTCTAGAGAACGGAACCGGATGGTTCTGAGTGGTTTTGCCCACTCAGGCTGTTTCGCCACGCATTTGAACTGACATCAATGAGTTTTCCGCCACCCTCTCTTTCGGGTAGCGAACAGACTTCTCTAACGGGTAGTAGAAGAATTATGATTCCCTCTCCCGGTATGGCAAATCGTCTGGCAGGAACAAGGTCTTAATTGGTCCTGGTTCTCGTTGTTTGAAACGGGAGTCACCAACCGGAAATCAGTCAGTTCCCTTTTGATAACAGCATTTGGTGGACACGGTAGATATGACGGATGTCTCAGCACTTTCGTACCAGGAACAACAGGTTTCGCGTCGATACGCGCTGTCATTAATCCTGGCATTTATTCTATGTCTCTTGGGTTGGCAGTTTCTGCATACACATCAGACGCATGGTGAAACCCATCATGCCGAAGAAGTTGCTGCCGCGGACAATGCAACAGAAGCAACCGAGGGGGCGGCCTCGCACGAGGGAGATGAGCATGAAGTTCCTGCTCCAGATTTTTACAGCATTATTCCCTTTGTTGCTCTCCTGTTGTGCATTGCCCTGTTACCGCTGTTCCATAAGACCGAACATTGGTGGGAGCATAACTGGAATCGATTTATAGTTGCCGCAGGATTGGGATTGGTGACGTTGGTCTATTACACCTTCCTCTTCCATCATGGCGTGGTCGATCACACCACACACCAGGTTTCGGAGCCAGGATTTGGGACGGCGTTGGTTGTTCTCAAAAATGCACTGCTTGTCGAATATATCCCCTTCATCTGCCTGCTGTTCAGCCTGTATGTCATTTCGGGCGGTATTGCCATTGAAGGGCATCTGGTTGGTAAGCCGAAGCTGAATGCCGGGTTGATCGGGTTGGGCGGATTGCTCGCCAGCTTCATCGGAACGACGGGCGCGGCTATGTTGCTCATCAGACCACTGTTAAGAGCCAATAATAATCGTGATTATGTAGCCCATACGGTTATTTTCTTTATCTTTGTCGTGTGCAATACAGGCGGATGTTTGTTACCCATTGGTGACCCCCCCTTATTCCTGGGTTACCTACGAGGTGTCCCCTTTACCTGGACCCTGGAGCTGTGGCCGGAGTGGTTATTCGTCAATTGCTTGCTGGTCGTGGTTTATTTCTGTTGGGATTCACTGAAGTACAAAAAAGAAAATAAGGAAAAGCTGGAGAAGAAACCGGAGAATCCCGAACCTTTCGCCATCCGCGGAGCGTTGAATTTTGTCTTTCTGGTGGGTGTCATCTTTTGCGTGGCCCTGCTTGATCCAAGCAAAACCTTTCCCGGAACCGACTGGCATGCTCCCGTATACTTCCGGGAAGTGATGATGCTTATTCTGTCGGGAGTCTCGCTGGTCTTAACCAGTATTTCGGTTCGAGAGAAAAACGCCTTTAATTACGACGCCATTCTGGAAGTGGCTGCGTTATTCATTGGGATTTTCATTTGTATGCAGGCCCCCATCCAGATTTTGAATGTTTACGGCGGACAGCTCGGGTTCGATAGCCCGACGAAGTTCTATTGGGGAACCGGTATTCTTTCCAGCTTCCTCGATAATGCTCCTACTTATGTAGTCTTCTTTGAAACCGCCAAAACGGTGGAGCCTACAGGAGTCCTGGTAGCTGGTGTAGGAGAATATATGCTGGCCGCGATCAGTTTGGGGGCGGTGTTCATGGGGGCGATGACTTACATCGGGAACGGGCCTAACTTCATGGTCAAGGCGATCGCGGAAAAGAACAACGTCAGAATGCCCTCCTTCTTCGGCTATATGTTCTATAGCTGCGGTGTTCTGTTACCGATTTCGATTTTGATGAACATCATCTTCCTGCGGTAAATTTATCTCGACAGAAAAACTCGACATCAAAATAAGGTCGTGAGTTGATCAGCTCACGACCTTTTTTATTGTAGAGATTCAATGAAAAAGGTTCTGGTCGAACAATCTCAAGCGTGAATTCTATATCGCATCACACCAATCCTGGACAAGAACTACTGACCACAACAGGGGCAGACTTCCGGAACAAGCACAGTCAACGTTGCCGAGTAAATTGTTTCTTCGTACTCGGTTCCCTTCTCTTCCGGAGATCGATGATGCACGACCACCAGGTAGCTGTTTCCGGTTCTCGGAGTAAAGCTAGCGATCCCTTCGCTATCCGTCGTACGCTCGTATTCCTGGTCAAACCCTTCAGAAAGCGTTACTCCAGCCGGGATGAAGGAGACACGGGTTTCCGTAAGTGGTTTATCTTTAAAGAGAACCTTTATCTTTAACGGTTTCCCTGGCCCCATCGGGGTAACGGGGTTCGCCACAGGAACCAGTTCCAGTGGGTGTCCGGCTACCCGGTCGAAGCCCGGATTGTCGGGATTCACCTCGTCGAGCGTCGGGCTGGCGACGAAAAATGTTTTCCCACTTTTGATCGATCGCACGGGGCGGCCATGATTCACGATCTTGTCGAGTTTATGCTCAACGCTGTAGAGCCCCGGTTTCATCGCGACGAATTTCCCGGTCCAGTAACCTTCATTCGGAGCATAGCCGGTATCGTGCAACTGGGGAATGAGGTCATATCGGTTACCTTGAGGGTCGACGACATCCAGCGAGCAGGAGTCGAGATCAATTTTGCTGGCCTGCTTGAAATCCCGGTGCTCATTTCCATGATTTCCCAGTTTCAGATCGACGTAAACAGCGTTCCCGGTTCGAACCAGATTCGAATTAGTTTCGACCCAGGTATCATGAGCGAATGCAGCCTGGACGGTGACCAGGCAGAACAGCCCCAAGCTTAAAAGAGTGAAACGTGACATAATAAAACCTTTATAAAAATGGGACCGGGCACACCAGATGTGCCCGATCACCGGAAAGAAAATCAGAAATCGCCGACAATTTCGTTCCCATCTCGCGTGCCTAAGGCGCGCCAGATAGTGGTGTCGATACTTTCCCCAATGAAGTGGACACTCCCATCGAGGAAGGCGGCAAACACACCACCGGGGTGGGCGCTGCGGGCGCTTGTCAGGGCGAAATTGTGGAAGCCGTTATGACAATCGGGTAAGGGATAATTCGGTGTATACCAGTGGTTATACATCGCATCCGCCAAATGGCCATTAACCCATTTACCCCCCCTCTGCCCCGACCAGGCAGGAGCTGTGGCGACATCACAGGCGGTCGGCGTCGTTTGAGTTCCCATGGGAAGTTCAATCACCCGGTAACGGTAATCAGAATCGGTCGGAACACTGTTGGTACCGTCCCCCAGGAGTTGTTCACTGAAAACAACAGTGTGGGTGGTTCCATCCCGGACATCATCAAAACCGATGTGGGACAAGGCAAAGATGAGTCCATCAGCATTCGAAATCGAACCGTCATCCGATGTACCGGCACTGTTTTCTCCTGAGCCTGCACAGGCGGGATAGCTGATCCCGCCGTAGAGAGAGCCCGGGACCTGCTTACGGTCACTGGGACAAGTCATGAGAGCCAGTGGGTTCCGGGCGGCTTCGTCGTTGATATTAACTGTGACGGGATCGTAAGCCCCGAAGTTAAAGGCATTGAGGGGCGGCACATCATAGTCGAACAGTTCTTCCAGGTTCGAATTCTCCATATACGGCAGTAATTTCGCTTGTGGAGACCAGACGAACGGAAACCCGAGACTTCCCGGTGGGTAGACGCTGTGGGTCGATTCGTAGTTATGCAGCGCCAGGGTCAATTGTCGGAGATTATTCCGACACTGGGTGCGCCGGGCGGCCTCGCGGGCCTGTTGCACGGCGGGCAGTAACAGAGCCATCAGAATGGAGATGATGGCCATGACGATCAATAATTCGATCAAGGTAAATCCGCGCGCACCGTACGCGCATGTATTTACAGAAGACTTCATAGAAGAAACTCCCTGTGAGAAAATGGTAGGGAACCCGGTATACAGAGATCGGGTTCGGTTGAGCTTTCAAAGGGGGTGAATGCTCAGGAAGGGGGAGTTTCTGGTTCGTGTTCCCAGTTTTCGGGAATGATGACAGAGACGGTGATAATCTGTCCGATTGGGATAAGATCAACTGGAACGGCATTTCGGGAAAGGATTCGAGGTTGGTTATCGATCAACAATCCGGAAGGTGTGGAATCACCACATCCACAGGTGGAGATGAGAGAAGGTGCTTTATGTTGATTTGAAGAGGACTTCTGTCTTGTCGAGGAACTCTCACAAATCTGATTGGCTGGGGAGCAGCAGAATTCGGCGGGCCCACAGATTTCTGCGGGTGTGAGGCAGCAGGATTTCTGTTCTGCGATAGCAGGGGTAGTCTGACAACAGGGTGATTTTGCTTTACTCTCCCCGACTCCTTTCACACAACAGCATTGACCTGCGGCACGTAAGGCCTGGCTGCAATGGCAGCCCGATTCGGTATGTCCCGAAATTTGAACAGGGAGACAGATAATCATGGTCAAAAACGAACAGAGGACAATCCAGCCAACCAGTCGTTGGCGGTTCCAATAGCGTTCTGCTGGTCGTAGTGACTTCAGAAGGATCATTGTCCAGGCTGGCGCTCGCTTGCGGCGGAAAATGAAGAGAACTCCGTGCGGGAAACGGAGGAGAAGTTGTCTTTTCCAAAGACGATTCACACCGGGGATGGTGTGCACGGACAGATTAGTCTGTAGAAACCTGCCGTCCCTTCCGGGTCTAACGCCGGATGCGTGTTAATAAAGCAACCGGATTATAAATCTGCATTAAAATCAGTGTAAAGCAATCACCGGGTAAATTCCCCCTGTTGAGAGAGAAATAAATCCAGGTAGAAAAAAGCAGCGAGATGGCTGAAAAACATTCTGATATCAATAAAAAAGGGGAGAACCGGCTGGTTCTCCCCTGGTAGTTTCAAGTCATCAGGCGTTGATTAGATGGCCCGCATTTTCTGCAGGAAGTCTTCGGTAACCTGATCGAGGCGAGCCGATTCCGCAGCCAGAGCGTCGGCAGACCGGCTGATTTCGACAGCTCCCTGGCCCCCTTCTTCGGCGGCTTTGGAGACGCCGGTAATGTTGTTGGAGACTTCGGCAGTCCCGCGAGCGGCTTCGGCAACGTTTCGCGAGATTTCGCTGGTAGCTGCGGTTTGTTCTTCCACAGCACTGGCGATCGTTGTCGAGATTTCGTTGATGCGACTGATGCTGGTCCCGATCGATTGAATCGCTTCGGCAGCTCCGCCAGTCACATTCTGAATCGCTTCGATTTTCTGGCTGATCTCTTCGGTCGCTTTCGCGGTTTGACGAGCCAGTTCTTTAACTTCGTTGGCCACAACGGCGAACCCTTTACCTGCTTCACCGGCACGAGCGGCCTCAATGGTGGCGTTTAACGCCAGCAGGTTGGTCTGTTGAGCGATCGAGGTGATCACTTTGATGACCTGGCCAATTTCGTTGCTGGCTTCGCCCAGATCTTTGATCGTGACGTTCGTGCGGTTTGCTTCTTCGACGGCCTGAGCAGTCATCATGGAAGCATCCTGGACGTGGCGGGCAATTTCGGAGATTGAGCTGGAAAGTTCTTCGGTCGCGCTGGAAACCGTTTCGACGTTTTTCGTCGCCTGTTCGGAAGCGGCGGCAACCACTTGAGACTGACGAGCGGTCTCTTCCGTCAGGGCAGCCATCGTTTTCGAGTTTTCCTGCATTTCGGTGGCGGAGTTTGTCACCGCATTCACGACACCTTTGACGTTTTTCTCGAAGTCGTCGGCCATTTTGACCCGGTCAGTAACGACTTCCCAAGTCACCATTGGACCAACGTATTCGTTGTTACTGTCGAAAATTGCCGACACGAACAAGTCGAGAGTTTCTTCCCCAATTTTGATTTTTGCTCGGTGTGGCAGGTTATTCGGATCCCGCAAGAGAGCTCGTTGTTTCTCTGGTGCTTTGTGGAACACGTCAATCGAGCCGCCGATGATTTTGTCCACCGGAATCGGGAGCAGGCTTTCGATACTGCGTAAGGTTCGCTCGGACGCGGGGTTCATGTAGACAATTTCGAAATCCTTGTTCGCAAGCATGACATTGATCTGGATATTATCCATCATGTTTTGCACGCGAACCATCTCGTTTTCGAGACGAAGTTTTTCGGTGATGACTTCCCACGTGACCATGGGGCCAATGAATGCTCCGCTATCATCCGTAACTGGGCTGACGAGCAGGTCAAGTATTTCCGGACCGACCTTGATTTGGGTTCGGTGTGGTAAGTTTCTTGGATCGGCGAGCAAAGCTCGTTGGTGTGCCGGGTTTTTGTGGAAGATGTCGATGGATTGACCCAGCAACTGGTCTGCCTTAACCGGCAGTAATGATTCCAGACCTTTCAAGGTCTTGACTGATGCCGGGTTAATGTAGTTGATGTTACAATCCAGGTCGGCCATCATCACGTTGATGGGAATCTGGTTCAGCATAGACGAGGCTTTTGCTGCCTCAGCCGCCCGATGTGCTCTCTCCGTAATTCGATCCCATGTCTGGAAATAGCCGAGCATGGTGCCCGATTCATCGCGGACAGGCACAATGTTAATCTCCAGGACTTCGTCCTTCAGATTCAGGCTCAGCTTTTGAGGCCCATTCAATCGAGAGGGATCCACGTTCAATTCTGGAGAAATACCATGCAGCCGGGAAGCCGAGTTGCCGACCAATTCTTGTGCGCCGAAGCCCAGTGTTGAACGGAGCTGGTCGAACAGTTGTTGACCTTTATTGTTGATGTAGGTGATCTGGCCTCCCGCATCCACAAACACGAAGGCAAGTGGAGATTGTTCGACCATACCATAAAATTGCTGAAAACCTTGTGATGCAGCACCTTGCTCGGTAGAGCTTTTGGTTGATTGGAGAGACATCTCCCATTCCTCCTGATTGTGTTTACCGGCGGTGCCGGAATTCGAATTATGATTGTGAGGTCGATCCGGGGTGGAATCGTTCTGATTTTGAAAGCGATTTGGTGACTTTACGGCTGATGATGATACCCCGGAAGCGATCAATTCGTTCGCTGGTTTCTCGATCGGGGCATTAATCATGATGGTGGCAATCGTCTCAAGAGCTTCTTGCCAGACATTGGACAGCTGTTCGGTCCAGGCGGCCCCTGCCATCTCTTCCATTACTGCCAGCAATGAAAGGGCGACAGGTTCATAGTCCTCTGCTGTTACTCCGTAGCCATTATGTCGGCGACCAAGTTCCTCCAGGACTGTTTTAAGTTTTTCTGGTTGTTCGAGAAATTTAATTACCGTGGTGAGAGCCTGAATCAACTTTTGTTGCTGTTCGGAAATGTCCGTGTTGACGAACAGCGGTTCCAGATGGGGATAATCTGCGAACAGCTTGCCATAAAATCGACTGGCGAGTTCCTCTGCGCGAGGAGCCAGCAGATTAAAGGATTCTCTCAATAATGGTACGTTTAATGCCATAGGGTGTTTTCTATCAGGCAATATCTATTGCCGTGCTGATCTTAAAAACCACGTGATGACTGTGTGCTTGAAACTAATGTGTTACAGGGTGGTTGGTTCTAAATTGTTCTAAAGTCGTTTCAGGTTAATGAAAGGATCGCATCAATGTTCAGGATGACAAAGAGGCGGTCGTCCAATCGAAATACGCCTGTTGTGACTTCTCGCCAGCGTTCATCCAAAGTTTGTGGTACCGGTTTCATTAAATCGCGTGAAACATTGATCACATCACCGACATCATCGACTAGCAGGCTAAAGGGCTCATTGTTTGAACGGATAACAACATTCATGCTGCCTCTTTCGGATTCCAGAGGAGGCAAATCCAGGCGTCGCCGCAGGTCGAGTGCGGTGACGATTTGTCCTCGCAGATTGACCAGGCCAGCCAGCTCTGCTCGCGATTTTGGTGTGCGGG
>JAGQQC010000007.1 GCA_020426395.1 Planctomycetaceae bacterium | reverse complement strand
AGTAAACCGCCCGCATTTCGATCAAGTCGATAACACCCTGGAAATCGGCTTCGGCTCCCATCGGAATTTGCAGTGGAAGTGGAGTCACCCCCAGTTTGTCCCGGATCTGATTAATGACGCTATCGCTGTCAGCACCAGTTCGGTCCATTTTGTTGATGAACGCAATCCGCGGGACATGGTACCGTTTCATCTGACGGTCCACAGTCAGTGACTGACTTTGCACACCACCTACTGCACAGAGAACAAGAACAGCACCATCAAGTACGCGTAGACTACGTTCCACTTCGACGGTAAAGTCGACGTGGCCCGGAGTGTCGATCACGTTGATCCGGTGTTTGTTCCACTCGACAGTCGTCGCAGCGGAAGCAATCGTGATTCCTTTTTCACGTTCCAGATCCATAGAGTCCATCGTGGCGCCACCATCTCCACCCCGAACTTCTTTCATCAAGTGAATACGTCCGGAATAGAACAGAATTCGCTCAGTAAGAGTGGTTTTACCCGAATCGATGTGGGCTGAGATACCAATGTTGCGAAAGTTCTGGAGCTTTGTCATGACCGTGAGTTTAATGACCAAAAAAGGTAACTGGAGATTGCATTTCAACAACGTGTGAAATGCAGTAATGTTTTAGATTTGATTTTTGTCTGAGAGAGAGCCGAATGTCGAAACAGGAAAAGGCTCAAGTTAATTATGGTTGCATTTTGCCTGATGATGCTGAAGTTGCTTCTTGTCTTTTCAGCTTCAGGAACTGATTAGATCCTGTCAGGTACGGCTGGTTCGCTCATTGTCCGGAATTTTTACAAAGAATTAGAAATCTGGGAAGAGGCATTCTGTTATTTCCCCGAACAGGAAATGACTTGAACCAGCCTGACTTCGATCTGATTCTCAGCAGCAAAACAAATCAGCGATTCAGCCCCAAACCCGCATGGACTCCTTGGCGGAGTAAAATTATGGTGGGCTAAGACTAACATCCTCCAGAATCACCAGTTCATTTCCTTGAGACCCGAAATTCGAGGCGATTTCAGGTGACTGATTCCGAAGTTGTTGTGCGAGAAAGCGTTCAGCAAGCAGACGCAACCACACCGACCCCGGCATAAACACGCGGGCGATGTTGTACGAATACTACCGAGAGTCAACTTGAGAGAAAAGAGGAATTAGCGGAGATTTTCCATTCGGGGTGAAAATAGGGTGTGTATCGAGGGACGTCAGACGGCTTTTTCTGTCAGCTTAACCACTTGTTAACAAATGACTTTCATCGAAAGTTCAGTGGCAAAAATCGGTGTCTGGTGCTTAGGATGGCTCGTCGGGGTGGATACGGGAGGAAGTCGCTGACCTCCAGTAATAATCCACAGGAATATTACATTCCAAACCCACCTTCAGGTTCGGACGTGTTGGTGAAGTTCTCGAACCTCATGTACTCGGCTCGCCAGGAAAGGGGGACGATTCCAGTGGGGCCGGAGCGGTTTTTGGCGATGATGACCTCTGCCTCGCCCGGTCGGTCTTCTGGATCGTAGGCGGCTGGGCGATGGAGGAATGCGACAATGTCCGCGTCCTGTTCGATAGCTCCCGATTCTCGCAAGTCGGCCAGACGAGGACGTTTGTCTTCTCGTAATTCCAACCCCCGGTTCAACTGACTCAATGCGATGACCGGTACCTCCAGGTCCTTGGCGATGAATTTCAATCGGCGGGACATCTGGGCGATTTGCTGTTCCCGGGGGGCATTTTTCTCTTCCGGTTCCAGAAGCTGCAAGTAGTCGATGATAATCAACCCCAGGCTGTCGCGACGTTTGATCCGTCGTGCGATCGCCCCGACTTCACCCACGGTTCGTCCCGCCTTATCATCAATGTAAAGCGGCAAGTCACTTAATACCTGCGAGGCTTCGACCAGTTGATGTCGTTCTACTTCGTCCAGTTCGCCGGCTCGAAGCTTATGCCCGTTGATTCTCGCCTGAATACAGAGAAAACGTTCTGCCAGTTCCAGTCGGGACTGTTCCAGGCTGAATAGGAGGACCCCTTTGTTGTTCTCCCGGGCGACTCCTTCTGCCCAGTTACAGACCAGGGCCGTTTTTCCCATGGAAGGTCGGGCGGCAAGAATGATTAATTCTGTCGGCTGGAAACCATTGGTTTTCGCATCCAGATCGATAAATCCCGTTGCCAGTCCGCTCGCCCCTTCGCGAAGCGATCGTTCATTAATTCGATCCCAGGCGGAAAGCAGGATGTCGCGCATTTCGATGCTTCCGTCATCATCCTGTTCTTCGACGATGTGGAAGATACTTCGTTCCGCCTCCTGCAACAGTTGATCGGTACTGTCGGTCGCTTCGTAACAGTTCTTGAGAATGTCGGTGCAGGAATAGATCAGCCGGCGTCGAAGGGCTTTTTCACGTACGATTTTTGCATAGTATTCGACATGCGCGGCATGAGGAACTGCCTCGACGATTCGGGCAAGGTAGGGTGCTCCACCAATCTCATCCAATTCACCACGTCGCTCCAGTTCGTGCGCGAGGGTGACCAGGTCGATGCCACGCGTACCGCTATCGTACATATGCTGGATTGCGGCGAAAATTTTCTGATTGGATTCGTTGTAAAAGAGATTGGGCTTGAGAATCTCGATGACGTCATCAATCTTCTCGTTGACCAGCAGGATACCTCCCAGTACACCGAGCTCGGCTTCCAGGCTTTGGGGGGGGAGACGACGTGTGGCATCGTCGATGTCAGATCCTCGGGACATGGGACTTCCGTGCGCATCCGGCTGAAAAAGAGGAGGGGAGTAGCTTGGCGGACGAGATTCTTTCTGGGTGAAGAATCTTCTGTCTCTGTTGAAAATACCAAATAAAAAACCGGCCGTAAAAGGCCGGTTAGGAATTGTCTGAGCAAGTCGTCCAGAATTTTGTACAGGACTTAAGTTAACCTCGGGAGGTTACTTGTTTACTGCGGGTACAACCCAGACTTTGACTTCGGATTGAACTTTTTCGTGGAACTCGAGTTTGACGGTGTACATACCGAGTTCTTTCAACGGACCTTCCAGTTTGATGTGCTCCGCTTCGACATCGTAATTAGCTGCCTTGAGGGCTTTGCTGATTTCGGGAGCCGTGATGGAGCCATACAGATGGCCGTCCTGGTTGGCGTTTGCTTCCAGGGTAACACTGTATTTGCTGACGTTGTTGGCCAGTTCCTTGATCGCTTTCAGCCGTTCCGCTTCCAGTTCCTGAAGGCGAATGCGGTGTTGTTCGACCATTTTCTTGTTGTGCGCGGTGGCAACAGTCGCCAACCCTTGGGGCAACAGGTAATTACGGGCAAAACCTGGCTTGACACTGACGATTTCACCCTGTTTTCCCAGGTTCTGAACGTCTTCAGCCAGAAGTAATTCAAGGTTTCTTGAAGAGGCAACAGCGGCCATGATGATAACTCTCTCGATTACGATGGGATGGACTCAACAAAATCAGTTGAGTCGTAATCAGGTAAATAAGGATCAAACTTGTGAACAGCAAAAGCTGTGAAATTGTATTCGTTCAATATTAATTCGGGAGGGAGTGAAGGGCCCTTAATTAGAAGGGGACATCGTCATCTCCACCCGGTGAATCGTAAAAGGAATCGACATTTCCTGAAGGTTCGCTGGGGGCAGAGCTGTAGCCACCGCCGCCGGAGTAACCTTCGCCGCCAGATCGGCCTCCGCCACCGGGGGCTCCAGTGGTTCCTCCAACCATGGTCATGTTTTCACAGACAACTTTCAGTTTGGAGCGTTTTTGGCCAGTATCTTTGTCGTCCCACTGGTCGAGGGTTAAACGACCCTCAATGAGAACCGACCGACCTTTTCCCAGATACTCTCCGGCCACTTCGGCCTGACGTCCCCATAAGGTAACGTCAATAAAAGTGACTTCCTCTTTCTTGGAGTTGGACTGTTTGTCGAACCAGGTTCGATTAACTGCCAGCCCGAGGTCAGTGACAGCGGTGCCTGAGGGGGTATAACGCACCTGGGGATCGCGCGTCAGGTTACCCATCAAGATCACTTTGTTGAAACTGGCCATAATGCTGTTCTTCCGAAAACAGTTAAATTAGTTGGGGAAGGCTCAGGTTGACGTTACCCGGGATCAAACAAGAAAAGTGTCAAACGACTTGAACAGAATCAATGGGAATCCCACGAAGTCAATCTTGTTGGTCGATCACTTGTCAGTCGATCAGGAGGCGACTTCGGCTTCCTCTTCGATATCTTCCTCAATATCACCCTCTAAATCTTCTGAGGCGGGTGCCGATTCTTCCTGGTCATTGCCCTGGATTTCGTGGCCGCTCAAAGTTTCGATGATTGCATCGTAGAGGACGCGTGGATGTTTCAACATCAGTTGCCGAATGATGGCATCAGACAGCCGGCATTGCCGAGTGACTCCCGCCATGGCGGAACCATCCAGACGGAACAGGACGAGGTAATGCAATCCTTTTTTGTGTCCGTCGATTTCGTATGCCAGACGACCATCTTGCCAGGGACGATGTGCGTCAATCTGTGCCCCTGCATTCTCCAGAATGGTCAGCACCTGTTTTGCTGTCCCTTCCGGGTCTGCGGCGAACTGTGCGCTGTCGAGCAGGAACATGCCTTCGTAAAGATATTCAGCCAACTCCGGGCTCCCTTGTTTTAACAAAAGTGGGTAATGACGATTGATTCGTTCTCAAATAGTCAGTTGTACAACATTTATGGGAAATTGCAACATGTGCCACCGTAGATCAACAGGAAGTATTCCCAAACCTGTTGCCACGGAAATTTGTAAATGACTCTCAAAGGTGATTTTTGGTGGAACTCTTGAGGGATCAGGTTGATTCCTCGTTCCCACTGGGTTCCTCAGATCCTTTTGATGCTGCCGGGGTGTTGAACCGGTTCATCGTGCTGATCAGATCTGTTTGTAACCAGTATTCGACGGCATCTGCCGCCAGCAGGATGGCAGGTTCGATAGTTTCCTGCTCCCGCAAAGTGAATTTTTTTAATACATAGTCGGTCACGGAGAGATTGCCTGAGGGGCGGCCGATGCCAATTCTCAAGCGGGCGAAATCACTCCGACCTCCCAGTTGATCGATAATGTTTTGTAACCCTTTCTGGCCTCCGGAGGTTCCTTTCCCCCGCAGACGCAACCGACCTGTTTCCAGGTTGAGGTCGTCGCAGATGACGAACAGTTCGTCAGGTTCCAATTTATAAAAGTCTACGATTTGTCGAATCGCTCGTCCGCTCAAATTCATATAAGTGAGCGGTTTGACGAGCATCACCTTTTGGTGATTGATCTGACATTCGATAAGTTCAGCGTCAAATTTCAGTTGAACTCGATCGACTCCGCTCCGTCGGGCCAACTCGTCGATGACATCGAATCCGATGTTATGACGAGTCGATTCATACTTCTTTCCAGGATTTCCCAGGCCGATGATCAGGTTCATGAGTCTGTCGTCCCGGTTTCCGTTTCAGTTCACTCCCGGTGTCGGTCAAATTCAGGATCTGTTGAATTTTAGGTAACCGATCTCCTGGTCTCGCGCTGTGCTAAGTCACAGTTGCCAATAATTAGGCCGCAGCAATGAGTGGTACCCAACAGGCGCGAGCTCTAGTCTTCTGTTTTGTCTTTGGCTTGGCCACCAACCAATTCGGGTTCGGTGGCACCCTCTTCGGATTCGGAAGGGGCTTCTTCGCCAGTTCCTTTAACAATGTGCACAACGAGGAGAGATTCGTCTTCCAAGGCGTGAACATTTTCGGGAAGTTTCAGATCCCCAATCTTCAGTTCGTCTCCGATTTGCATGTCGGTGATTCGAACCGTGATTTCGTGGGGGATTGCAATGGCTGGGCATTCGATAGCCAGGGTGCGGTGAAGCTGCTCCAGGGTTCCCCCTTCAACGACACCGTGTGCGATTCCTTTCAGAACGATGTTCACCTCAACGTGCACACGTTCGTTCGGATCGACTCGCTGGAAATCAACGTGGTAAATTTTCGCTCCAAAGGTGTCCCACTGCAAATCGGTAATGACGGCAGTTTCGGTTTTGCCTTCCAGTTGCAGGTCGACTACTTTGTCGTGGGACTTCAGGATGGATTCGATATCTTCCTGCTTGACGGTAACAGGAACCGATTCCTGTTTGTGGCCGAAAATGACTCCCGGAACGAGGTTTTTCGCCCGAAGCCGACGGCTGGCACGGGTACCTGTTTCAGGCCGTTTTTCAACAGAAAGATTGATTGCAGTAGTCATGACTGAATCTCCGATCAGTGTCCTGGTTTAGGATGTTGATCGCAAAAAAGATGTAAGTTGTTCTAGTGTAATGTTTTATGGGGTTCTTCAGCCAGGCGAAGCTCGGCTGGAATTAGCTCATACAGCGGATTTGCCGGAGCAAACACCGGTCTCTGTACGCAGGGACTGCGCACCGGGAAACCGGAAAACGACACAAGATAATAAGTGCTGTGCTACACTGCAAGTAAGGGGTTATGCTTTTTTCGTACTGTAAAGGGCAAACTATTCCCTACCCAAGCTGCCAATTGACTTCAGATTCCTGTCCTTTTCCATTTGTCTGGCTCATGTTCTGAAGCTGACTGGTTTTTGGGGAGGGAGAGCCGGAGGGATGATTCCCCCCATGCCAAGGGAAAACTGCAGGAGAAGTTTGGGAAATAGGGAGTCCGGCCCGCTATAATACGGAAACGCTGCTCTGAGAGACTCCCTCTGTAAAATGCCTATATCCGGAGTGATGGTTCAAGCATGGATACACAACGATACCCGGTTGATGCCTTTGGGCCTATGAAGGCCCATGAACTCGTAAAACGCATATGGTGGTTTTGGCCTGCTGCTCTGCTTGGCGTGGTCGTTTTGTTCAGCAGTGTTTCCAGCTTCGCTCAGGATGCAGAGAAAGCTGAGGAAGAGGATAAGCCGGCACAACCCGCACAGGGGGATGCCGGTGACCTGAAAAAGGCGATCATGAAGGGGCTTAAAATCCTGCTTCCTGAACCCTTTGATGATGAACTCGAAGAGCTTCCCGAGGAAGAGGCCGAAGAGTTAGACAGCCAGGTTGATATTTCCCGTGATGCGCACGCGCCGGTGAAAACGGGAATAGCTGATCTTTGGAGACGGACGCAGCGCAGGCTTGCCGAAAATGATCACGAACAAGCGTATGAGTTACTCCACCACATCCTGATCCAGGCTGGAGATGAACTGATCTACTCTCCTGACGGGCAGTTAATTTCTCTCCGTTTACTTGCGCAAGAAAATTTGAATCAGCTCCCGGAGGAATACAGGCAAACCTTTATCAGGCAGTACAGTTTGCTCAGTCAGGAGGAGTTCGAGCGGGCTCTTGCAGAAAACGATCCTCACAAAATCTATGAAATCGCCTCTCGCTATCTATTAACAGAAGCGGGGCAGCGCGCCGCCAACTGGTTGGGGGCCTATCACCTCGACCACAGTCGCTACGGCTTGGCGGCCTACTGGTTTGACTTGCTTCGTAAACAGAATGCCCGCCTGACCAGAAATTTCAACTGGCAATCCCGGTTGCTACTCGCGCTGAACGCCGCACAAAAAGAGCAGGAAGCTAAAGATCTACTCCAGCAGATTACTCAGCAATATCCTGAGGAGTCCAATGAGCTCCAGAATATGCTGGAAATGTGGGATCAAAAGATCATTACAAAAACAAATTCTCAGGAACCTCTTGAAGAGTGGATGATCCCCTTTGGAAATGCGGGACGAAATGGGATTGCCCAAGGGGGGGATCCTCTCTTAATGCCTCGGTGGAGCTACGAACTAACGAGTGATCAATTGCTTCAAGAGCAAATTTCAACATTAGTGGAAAACTTGATTGATGATCAGGAGTCGTTGGTTGTCTCTGCATTTCCAGTCTTCATGGACGGATTTGTCGCTTTCAAAACCCTGAAAGGGCTTGCCGTTCTGAATGTTGAGACGGGGAAACTGAACTGGGAAACCCAGGAATCTCATTCACCGGAGGAATTACTCAGTCTTGCGGGAGTGAATGAAGTTGCCCAGAGCCGTCAAGTGATTCGTAGAGGAGGAATAGGGGTTGGGGTCAACCTCAGGGCCGTTAATAACCGGGGCGTCATCAGGATGCTGAACCAGTTCGATATGGGAATGCCGGCTTCATACAATCCACTCGTCCGACTGCTTTTCAAAAACTCCTCCTATGGAAATGTCAGTTGTGATGAACAACGGGTTTATACGCTCGAAGCACTCGCGACATTCGGGGGACCAGAGACTGAATGGGGGAGGGGGTTCCGCAACGGGAATTTCGTTGATCCGTTCCATCGTGACTGGACTTCAAACAAACTAGTTGCGTACGACCTCCGTTCCGGTCGCATGCATTGGGTCGTCGGTGGGTCCGACTATGGAGATGAGTTTGACCATAACCTGGCAGGTTACTTCTTTCATTCCGCTCCCGTTCTTTATCGGAATGAACTTCTGGTTATTGCTGAAAAAGAAAATGAGATACAATTGCTCGCCCTGGCTCCACAAACGGGAGCCTTGTTGTGGAAGCAGTTAATTGCCTTTGCTGATACGGATATTTCGGTTGATTTCATACGCCGTTACCTGGGAGGCCAGGTCGCGGTGGCCGATGGGGTAATTGTTTGTCCCACGACTTCAGGTTGGTTAGTTGGTGTCGATGTGATGACGCACTCGGTCCTCTGGGCGAATCGTTACGACCGAGGATATCTCGATGATGAAGAGACTCGCAACTGGCGCAATCCCTTCGATTTTTCGGATGAACTGGCAGATTGGAAAACGACTCCGCCGTTCATCGCACAGAATAGCGTGATTTACGCGGCACCGGAGGGACAAGCGATCAACTGCTACGACTTGCAAACCGGCGAACTGATTTGGGGAGCAAAGCAACAGCAGAGAGTGGACTATCGACGACAGAACGCCATGTTCGTGGCAGGGGTCTGGAACGACCTGGTCCTGGTTGTCGAGGATAGCCAGATGGTGGCCTATGATTTGAAGCGGGGGCGCCGAGTCTGGAAGCATGCCTTCACCGATTCCCTGGGGCAACCCACCGGTTTCGGAGTGATGAATGAATCCAGCTATTACTTACCATTTGATTCTGGACAGATACTCAAAGTCGATCTTCAGACAGGGAAACAAGAGGAAAGTTTCCATCTGGCGGGTCGCATACCTCAACAAACCGCTCCGCTCGGCAATTTGGCGTTGTATCAGGGGCGGTTGCTTTCGTTTAGCTGGAAGGGACTTCAAAACTTCGAGCAACGGGAGTTTGTGACCCGGCAAATTGAACAGCGGAAAAGTGCTAATCCTCATGATGCACTCGCCCTCATGAAAGAGGCTGAGATGCTGTTGATGGATCGGGAGTATCTTCAAGCCTTACAGAAATTACAGGGGATCGATCTGGCCCAAGTCGGAGCTGACCTGAAACCCGAGTTCAAGGCGACGCTCCGGCGGGTATTTCGCAGTGAGAAGATTTCTCGTTCAGAAGATCTGGAATGGGGACTTGATTTGCTGGAAGAAGAAGCGGTTGAGTCTCAAGATTATTTGCTTTCTCAGCAGCTTCGAATTGCCAATGACCTTTTGCATGAAGATTATTCTGCAGCCTTTGGGCGTGGTCTTGAACTGATCAGCTTTGTCCGTGAGCATCCGCAGCTTTACCTGGAGCAGGATGGCCAATTTGGTCGCCGGACGCGTGTGGATGTCTGGTTAGCCCGAGAATTGGAAAACATCTGGCAGGCTGCCAGGATTACAGGCCAGGAGGGGCAGCTCACACAACTGTTCGAACCTCTGTTGAGAGAGGCTGATCCGCAGGATGTGGAATTATTAAAGCTATATAGCCGTTTGTTTGATTTCCACGATCTGATTTCTACGACCCGCGAAACATTGGCCCATCAATTGGCTTCGACCGGAGAATGGCCCCTGGCCGAACGAATCTGGGTAGAGGAGCTGACTCGTCCGATTTCAGGAAGTGATGAGGTTTCTCAAGAACGCGTGACTCAAGCCCAGGCAAATCTGGTTCAGTTAATGAGAGATCATGGTTGTGAGGCCGATGCGCTCTATTACGAACTTTATCATTCAGGAGCGGAGAACTCGGGCGAAGTTCGCGAAGCGGTGAATTCTTTAGTCGCGGTCTCGTCCCGGAAGCCGTTCCGCCAGCAATGGAAGGCAGAAGGGGAATCGCAAAACCTGACGATGAGACAGTTAGGTATTGGTTACAACACCTATGAAAATAGCATTGTGGTCGGCAACTTCGACGACGGGCAGGCCCATCTCCCCTGGTTCCACAGGTATCATCCCCTGTTGAGCGAAAAACAGCGAGTGGCGTTCATTGAGACGGCGACGGGGGAGCAGGCTTGGTCCGTACCCTTGCGGGGAGAGCAACTGAGTGGCTATGGCGAAGACAGTTACAGGACCACAATGCAGCATCTGTTTGTGATTCAGCATGGAGAGATGGTCTCGGTTCTTTCGCCAGTTGATCAACGTGTGCTGTGGACAGAGCGGTTAATGATCAATAACAGCAATGATCTCTATCAGCACATGCCCGAGGACGAATCTCAGGCACCCTTACGACGTGGCAAACACGCCTTGTCAGAGCAACTTTTGGTGGAGCGTGCTAATGAGTCGGGAATGATTGCTTTTGTCACTTGCGAGGTCGTCGGGCTGTATGGTCGTCGTCGGCTGGATGTTCTCGATATTTTAACCGGGGAGCGGCTCTGGTCTCTGACGGATTTGCCCCGCGATACGGTTGTCACCGGGAATCGAGACGTGCTTCTGTTGCAAAAGACTGATCCGGACACAGGGCGTACGCGCTGGCACACTTTATCAACATGTGATGGCGAGGAGTTGGAAATTGACCCCGAGCTTGTTCAAAAAGTCCTGTATTGCAACGACGAATACTATGTGACGATGGATTACGAAGTTCGCACCGCCGAACCCTCTTCGGGGGAATCTTCCAAACGTTCTGAACGATATCATCTGTTTCAGGCGATTGATCTCCAGACAAAAAAAGTTTTTTGGACTCATGAGGTCAATGCCGAATCTTATATCAGTTTCTTTTCTTCCGGTTTAATCATCGCTTTGGATGAAGAGGGAGTCCTTTCAGAATTCGATCTCAATCGGGCAACAACGTTTCGTTACGATCCCTTTGATGGCGAAAAATTGGCGAAAAACCAGCAGAATTATGTGCTCGTTGATGAAGAACAGCTCTACCTGATTGGAGGAGAAGGGGGGCATAACCCCGACTACGCGCACGTATCGATTATGGATGGCATGAAAACGCTCTATGCTGATGGCGATTTGTTCTGTTTGAATCGTCAGACCGGTAAATTGAACTGGAACCGTTCATTTGAGAATCAGCAATTGATTGTCGAATCGATGCAGCGTTCTCCCTGGTTGTTATTCGTCTCCGGGGAGATATTGGATGACGAGGTGGCTCATCAGAATCTGGTCATTGAAGTCCTTGATCGCCGTGAAGGTTCTCAGTTGCTGAAAACGAGCCTGCCGATGGTGGAAGACCTGAGCGGATTTCGAACTTTTGCAGACCGTCAGGTGGTCGAGTTACTCACCAGCAGTTTTCGTCTCCAAATCGGTTATGAGGAGCCTGACCGTCCCGACGATCAAGAACCCGCCAACGAATCTGGTCAAAAGTAACCATTTTCTATTTTGCTCTCAGGGATACGAATATTGCCCTGCCGGGTGGTTTTATTGTGTTCAGGTTCATTCTCACTTTCTTCTGCCTGGACCGCAGACGTGAACGGTTCAGATTTCCTTTTCCTGTCAGAAAATTCTTTCGGAAGCAGGATGGACCCCTGCCGAGGTGTTGCAATCAAGCGTTCTCCTTTTAATGATAAATAAGTTCGGAATGCATACATATTTGTGCGAACTGATCGAGTGGAAAAGAGAGGGCTGATCACGAGTTATGGTGGTTACCACCATTAGAACCCATCCTGAAACCCGGTTGTGGTTGTTCTCGAGTCTGTAACTCAAGGACTATTTTGAACCGTCAGAGGGTTTCAGGATCACTTTTAATAGTAATTCCAGTTCAGGTCACTTCACCGGAATGATTTCCGTTTTTTCTTTTCCTGATATCTTATTTACGTCTTCCAACCCTTCTGGATTCATCATCAATGAAAGATTTCGAATACGAGGCTCCTGTCAGTTTAGCGACAGCAATCGAGCAAATCGCTGCGGGAAACGGTTCCGTTAAAGTTCTTGCTGGAGGAACTGATCTGATCGACCATATTCGTACCGGTCGCCTGACTCCCAGCTTGGTGGTGGATGTCAAAAAAATTCCGGAACTGAATGTACTGGAAATTAACAGTGACGGTTTAAGATTAGGGGCCTCGGTTAGTTGTGCCTCTGTTTATGGAAACGAAGATATTTGCCGCGATTATTCGGCACTCTCTGACAGTTGCCATATCATTGGGGGGATTCAGATTCAAAACCGGGCTTCGGTCGGAGGCAACCTGTGTAATTCCGGGCCTGCGGCTGATAGCATTCCTTCCTTGATCGCACTCGATGCCACCTGTGTGATTGCCGGACCGCAGGGAACACGGGAAATCGCCGCGGAAGATTTCTGTACCGCTCCGGGCAAGAACGTGCTTGAATCGGGCGAACTGCTTGTCGAACTGGTGATGCCCGCCCGGCCTGCTAAAAGTGGTTCTCATTACCTCCGGTTCATTCCTCGAAACGAGATGGATATCGCCGTTGTGGGTGTTGGGGCGTCCGTCATGTTGGATGAGACAGGCGAGACGATCCAATCGGCCCGGATTGGTATCGGGGCGGCAGCACCTACTCCACTCTTCGCAAAAGAGGCGAGTGAGCTTTTGACCGGGTTACCTGCCAATGAAGAATCCTTTGCGAAAGCCGCTGCAGCGGCCCAGGAGATTGTGACCCCCATCGATGATATGCGAGGAACGGTTGAGTTCCGCACGCATGTTACCGGTGTGTTGACGAAAAGAGCTTTGCATGTTGCCGTCGAACGGGCTCGGAAAAGTTAACAGCTCCAGGTTTCTCCCCCATTTTCATTCCTGATTTTATCTTATACTAACTTTGATTCAGCAAAGGTTTTCCCGGTTATGGCCAAGAAACGAGTTGTTACCACGAAGATCAACGGACGTCCGGTTGAATTTTTGTGCGAACCCCGCCAGACATTACTTGAAGTTCTTCGCGAAAATCTCGACATGATCGGAACGAAAGAAGGGTGCTCCAATGGAAACTGTGGCGCCTGCACGATCCTGATTGACGGTAAGGCGGTGGATAGTTGTCTCGTTCTCGCTGTTGAAGCTGAGGGGATGAACATCGAAACGATCGAAGGGGTCGCCTCCGCCGATGGCTTGCACCCACTTCAGCAAGCGTTTCTCGAAGAAGCCGCTTTGCAGTGCGGGATTTGTACCCCCGGGTTGATCATGTCGGCCAAAGCGCTGTTGGCCCAAAACCCCGATCCTACTGAAGAAGAAATTCGCTTTGCACTGGCAGGAAATCTTTGCCGATGTACCGGCTACGATAAAATCGTGCGGGCAGTGCAGTCTGCTGCGAAAATGGGCTGTGCGTCGGCAGCTAAATAACGTATTCCTTGTCGCTGTCTGCACAACATTGCAATCCAACTTTGAAAAATAAAAAACCGGTGTTCTGCACCGTAACTTAATATACACAGGAGGCGCTGATCATGGCGACCGCAGAATCTGACAAAACGGGCTTGTCTTCCAAGGGAAAATACAAAGTGATCGGGACCCGTCCCATTCGTCCTGATGGCGTCGATAAGGTCACTGGCCGGGCTCGTTATGGAGCCGACATCCGTCTGAGCGGAATGCTGCATGGCGCCATCCTGCGGAGCCCCTACGCTCACGCCCGTATTAAATCAATCGATACCAGCAAGGCTGAGCAGCTAGAAGGGGTTTATGCAGTTATAACGCATAAGGATTTCCCCGACGCCTCCGATAAGATCGCCGAATTGGGCGAGGGTTCCGTTAATCTGAAACATCTCAGCAGTAATGTGCTGGCGGACGATAAAGTTCTCTATAAAGGGCACGCTGTGGCCGCTGTAGCCGCCGAGACTACGCATCTCGCGTATGAAGCCCTGGACCTGATCGAGGTGGAGTATGAACCTCTGACCCCCGTGCTCGATGTTCGGAAAGCCATGCAGGACGATGCTCCTATCCTCCATGAAAATCAGCGTATGGAAGATATGAGTCCGGACGCCACGACTTCCGATAAACCGACCAACATCTACAAAAAATTCTTCTTTGAACAAGGTGATCCGGACGCCGCTTTTGAAAAGGCACACATCGTAGTCGAACGGGAATTTACGACGGCGACCGTACATCAGGGATACATTGAACCTCACGCAGCGACAGCAGTCTGGTCAGCGGAAGGAAAGGTCACACTTTACACCTGTACGCAGGGAACCTTTACCGTTCGCCAACAGGTTGCCGAATTGCTTGGGCTGCCGCTTTCTTACGTGAAAGTGATTCCGACGGAAATTGGTGGTGGGTTCGGAGGCAAAATTCGCGTCTATATCGATCCCGTGGCGGTGGCCCTCGCTCGTAAATCGGGACGCCCCGTCAAAGTAGTGATGGATCGTGCTTCTGTCTTCGAAGCGACCGGCCCCACTCCGGGTTCCTGGATCCGCATGAAACTGGGCGTTGATGCTCAGGGTAAGATTGTTGCCGGTGATACAGAGATTGCCTTCGAATCGGGTGCCTACCCCGTCTCTCCCATCGGGGCGGGCTGTATGTGCGTCTTTTCCTGTTACGATATTCCTGATGGTCGCATCATTGGTTACGACGTTTGTGTCAATAAGCCCCACTCCGCTGCCTATCGGGCACCGGGATCAACGCAAGTAGCTTTCGCGACAGAATCGGTCGTGGATGAAATCTGTGAAAAATTAGGAATGGACCCCATTGAATTTCGACTCAAGAATGCATCGGTGGAAGGGACCCGTCGAGTCGATGGAGTCGCTTAC
Organism: Planctomycetaceae bacterium; assembly: GCA_020426395.1. Taxonomy (GTDB): domain Bacteria; phylum Planctomycetota; class Planctomycetia; order Planctomycetales; family Planctomycetaceae; genus Polystyrenella. The sequence continues at coordinate 13,626 of JAGQQC010000007.1, read as the reverse complement.
CCACGCATCGGTCTGGTAGAAACGATCGAAGCCATTCGGGATTCGGAACATTATCAAACACCTCTCGCAGGTCCGAATCGAGGACGTGGAGTTGCCTCCGGTTACTGGATGAACGCGGGATTGAAATCTTCTGTTACGGCGACGGTTAACGGGGATGGTAAAGTTTCTCTCGTGGAAGGTTCAACGGACATTGGCGGCAGCCGGGCTTCAATTGCGATGCAATTCGCAGAGACCTTGGGGATTCCGATGGAAGACGTTGTGCCTGCTGTGGTGGATACGGACAGCGTCGGTTACACCGACGTGACTGGTGGAAGTCGGGTCACGTACGCCACCGGTTGGGCTGCTTATGAAGCGGCTCTGGATGTACAGCGACAACTGTGTGACCGTGCCGCCGAGTTCTGGGAAGTCGATTCTTCTGAAGTCACCTATGATAAAGAGGATGCCGCAGTCAAAGGGCCAGATGGGAAAAGCTTTGGCTTTGTTGAGTTGGCAGAAAAAGTGACCCAGGCGAGTGAGCCGGTGGTGGGCCGAGGTGTTTCCAACCACAACGAACCTGGAGGAGCCTTTGGCACCCATGCCGTCGATGTCGAAGTCGATCCCGAGACCGGCAAAGTTAAGATTCTGCGCTACACTGCTGCCCAAGATGTCGGCACAGCGATTCATCCTTCTTATGTTGAAGGGCAAGTGCAGGGAGGGGTTGTGCAGGGGATCGGTTGGGCACTCAATGAAGAGTACTTCTATGACGAAGCAGGAGTCATGCGGAATGCAAGTTATCTCGATTACCGCGTTCCCACCTGTTACGACTTGCCGATGATCGATCCCATTCTTGTGGAAGTACCCAACCCCGGTCATCCCTATGGAGTGCGTGGCGTGGGTGAGGTTCCGATTGCACCCCCGCCTGCGGCAATTGCTAATGCCATTTATCAGGCCGTGGGTGTCCGCATGCGACATCTACCAATGTCACCCCCACACGTACTGCATGAGATTCTGAAAAAAGAAGGCTAGAGTTTTTGACTAAAATCTAACCTGTCAAAGGTAGTTGCATGCCCGTGGTTTTCATTCCTCCTCATGCGCGTCGATTTGTGAATGGACAGAAGCAAATCGAAGTGGAAGGGAGTACTGTGGAAAAGCTGCTCCGTAATCTGGAGACCGAGTATCCGGGAATTTGGGATACTCTTTGCGTAGATGACGCACTCAAACCAGGTTTGGCGGTGGCTGTGGACGGTAATATGTCCAACCGCGGGTTACATCAGGCAGTGCAGACAGAAAGTGAAGTACACATCCTTCCGGCAGTAGGTGGAGGGTAGGCGCGACCCAGGCAACCGTGAAGTGTGCGGGTAAAGACAGACTAGCTGGTGAGGATAAGAACTTATCAGGAAACCTGGTTGTGGTGTTACAAGCCCACAATAGTGACGCTCTGGAGTGACGCTCTGGCTGAGCCTCACAAGGCTTCAGGGCAACTTTTAGTGAGTTGCGTGTTCCTGGTTCAAAAGCTCTTCAATCCGATGCAGTAGTTGGTCGAGGTCGTACGGTTTCGAAATGAAGTCGTCGATTCCTCGTGATTCCGCAAATTCGCGATATCGTTGTTCGCACGAGGCGGTCACGATAATGATTTTGGGTGAGCGGAATTTGCTCTTGCGAATGCGGTCGAGCACGAGGAAGCCACTTCGTTTCGGCATGACTACATCGAGTACGATGAGATCGGGATCGTCTCTCTCGCAAGAGATCAATGCCTGTTCTCCATCACGCGCAACGAGAACTTCGTGACCACGATTTTCCAAAGCTATCTGCAACGGTTCCACAACCTGCTCGTCGTCATCGACGAGAAGAATTCGGTACCGATGAGTTTCATTCATAATTGCACCTGTTCCCCAGCGAGTTCATGTCAAAAAAGGACAACGAACAAAAGCAAAACACAGACACAAAAAAGCGGCTGATCCTGATAACGGGGAAGAGAGAATAACCAGGTTAGACAACCGTTCTACTGTTATCTTACGACAAAAAAATGGTGTGAGAACAGGGTGTTTTGTGCCATCCTCACAAATATTTAAGATTTCTGACTCTTTTTATTATCTTTTTTCAGGGAAAAGACCGCATTTCCTGCATTTGATTCCAGCTCTTACGCGAGCAGTCAAAATAATTCGCAAATCGTTGTGGAATCAGAGCTTTGACAGTGTTCATTCGGCCGGGCAAATAAACCGTGTGTCGAATTCAGAGAATCTTCATATCTGGTAGGTCGGGTTGCTTTTTATTGTAAGAGTCTTCCTGTACCATCTCCTAACGGGTGTGCGTTTTCGTGCAGCCGTTTTTTTGTGTCTTCAGGACAGCTTCAGACTCTTCGTGAAGTCTTTTCTGCTATTTCGCTGTCCATCCCCGATACTGAAAACTGGCTGATCTGTCTGCGCCCTGGCCCGAACAGTTTTTGAAGAAAACCAATCAATTTCGGAAGTGCGTGCGGTGTCTGCAACATCTATTATCGGTCTGCAATGGGGTGATGAAGCCAAAGGGAAAATTGTCGATCTGTTGACTGATCAACATGATATAGTCGTCCGCTATCTCGGCGGCAATAACGCGGGCCACACAGTCGTCTTCAATGGTGAAACGTACAAACTTTCCATGCTGCCCGCTGGTATTCTGCATCCGGACAAAATGTCGGTCATCGCAACTGGTGTGGTGATCAATCCCGCGGACTTACTGGTTGAAATGCAGTCGATCATTGATCGGAATGGTCCCATCGACCCGGAAAAATTCCGTATCAGTGACCGGGCGCATATCATCTTCCCGTATCACAAGCTGGAAGAAGCCGCCCTCGAAAAAATGCGGGACAAGGAAGCCATCGGTACCACGATGCGGGGAATCGGCACCTGTTATCGCGACAAAGCAGGGCGGACTCATGCGATTCGTCTGGGAGATCTGATTCGGCCCCAGGTCTTCCGTAAACGATTGGAAGAAATCGTTCCCCAGAAGAACAGAATTCTTTCCGCTATGGGGTACGACGGACCAGAACTCAAAGTAGACGATATTTACAACGAGTATTCCGGTTACGTCGAAAAGTTGAAACCCTACGTCTGTGATACAACGGCTCTGCTGCATAAAGCCCTCAAGGAAGGAAAGAAGCTGCTCTTCGAAGGTGCCCAGGGAAGCTTGCTCGATATCGATCACGGCACGTTCCCCTATGTAACTTCCTCCAACAGTTCCGGTTGCGGAGTTCACAACGGAAGCGGTGTTCCGGAGCGGGTTATCTCGCGTATGATCGGCGTGGTCAAAGCCTATACAACCCGCGTCGGCGGTGGTCCCTTTCCTACGGAACTACATGACGAAACCGGTGAGAAAATCCGCAAAACTGGGAATGAGTACGGCACCGTGACTGGGCGTCCGCGGCGCTGCGGCTGGTTTGACGCAGTGGCCACCGGCTACGGAGCTCGCGTCAGCGGCGTCGACTGCTTAACGATCGCATTGCTCGACGTGCTGGATGATTTCGACGAAGTCAAAATCTGCGAAGCGTACGAAATCAACGGGGAACGAACGACCGATTTTCCCAGTCAGATCGACGACCTCGCCGCCGCCAAACCGATCTACCGGACGCTTCCCGGCTGGAAGACCGACATCACCGGCATTCGTAACTACGATGACCTACCCGAAGCGACGAAGAATTACATCGCCGCCGTCGAAGAGGTGATGGAAGTCCCGGTAGAGATTGTCTCCGTCGGACCAGACCGCGAACAGACGATCATTCGCTGAGAAAAAATTCAGGTAATCGCTTGACGGTTTATGAATGCTTCTTTCGTGACGGTGCCTATTCGACGACGACACCTTTCTTAATAATAATATTCGCGTACAGCGCCGTTTCGCTCGTTGCGATGATGGCGTAGGCTTCTTTGGCTCGGTCATAAAAGGCGAAGCGTTCGATCAGTTCGAGTTCCTTTTTCTCACCTTCGTTTATCTCAATGACTCGGCGGAAATCTTTCCAGATCGTCGGTTCGGGAGTTTTGGGATCAACGGGTTGCATGACGCCGGCGGGTTTTTCGACGAAGGTGTCGAGCGGCAAGAATTTGAGGACCGCATCGAGTACTGCTGGCACACCGTGACCATCCGCCCGGACGATGCGTTGCGCGTTAGAATCGGCAGGGAAGTTCCCGTCCGCGATCACGAGTTCATCGCCATGTCCCATTTTCATCAGGACATCCATCAGTTCGGGGGTGATCAGATTGGGAACGCCTTTTAACATCGAAGCTACCTTTCATTTCCGGCTTGCGTGGACGGTTTGCAGGCTTAGGAGCCAAGCGGGATTTGTCAAACTGGGGTATTCCACTCTACCGGAGGGATCGTCAGGCTCGCAAGGCTCTCTCTCGAAATCGGCCCCAAATGATTCCCTCTGCTGTGATGACAACTCTCTGCCATCAAACAGTTTGATAAATTTAATCTGGAGCCGTTTGAGTGTTCTCGTGTACTGGAATCAATGAATTGATCCAGCTATGATGTCTGCCGAGCTGGCAGGTCCGTTGCCCTGCGGCGTAACGATTGATTCGATAACCGGCCAGAAATGTCGTCAAAAACGAGGCTGGCTGCGGGTTGTCTGGCAGTAAGACCAGGACAGGAAGATCGATGAAAATTCACGAATATCAGGCGAAGGGATTACTGGCGAAAGCGGGTGTCGCTGTGCCTCGCGGGATTGTCGCGAAAACTCCCGAAGAAGCCGCCAAGGCCTTCACCGAATTGGGAGGCAGCCTCGCCGTTGTCAAATCACAGATTCACGCAGGTGGTCGCGGCAAAGGACGCTTTAAGGAATATCCCGAGCAAGCCGGTGTCGTGCTGGTGAAATCTGCCGAAGAGGCGAAAGCAAACGCCGAACGCATGCTGGGCAGCACCCTCGTCACGATTCAGACGGGTGAAGAAGGCAAGACGGTCAATACCCTCTTCATCGAAGAAGGCTTGAACATTGCCCGCGAACTTTATCTTGGGGTCGTCGTCGACCGTGAGATGGGGGGACCGGTTCTGATTCTCTCCTCAGAGGGGGGGATGGAAATCGAAGTCGTCGCCGAGAAATCTCCTGAGAAAATTTTGAAGGCGGCTATCGATTCGGGTTACGGATTGCATACCTTCCAGGCGACCAAGCTGGCTTTCCAGCTTGATCTGGAAGGTCCCGCCATTCGCAGTGCCCAGAAGTTCCTGCCGAAAATGTGTCGCTTCTTCCTCGACAACGATTGCAGCATGGCGGAAATCAACCCGCTGGTTGTGACGGGCGAGGGAGAGCTGGTGGCTCTCGATGCAAAAGTTTCCTTCGATGACAACGCACTTTTCCGACATAAAGATTTCGAAGAACTCCGTGACCTCTCGGAAGAAGAACCGGCTGAGATCGAAGCGGCCGAAGCCGGTCTCAGTTACGTGAAGCTGGATGGAAACATTGGTTGCCTGGTGAACGGGGCAGGGCTCGCGATGAGCACAATGGACCTGATCAAACATCACGGCGGCGAACCGGCCAACTTCCTGGATGTGGGAGGCGGAGCGAATGTCGATCAAGTAACCGAAGCCTTCCGCATCATCCTGGCGGACAAGAATGTAAAAGCGGTGCTCGTCAATATCTTTGGCGGCATCATGAAGTGTGACACGATTGTGGAAGCACTCCTCTCCGCTTATGACAATATTGGCTTCTCGGTTCCTCTGGTGGTGAGACTGGAAGGAACCAACGTGGAAATTGCTCGCGAAATGCTCGAAAGCAGCGGGAAAAATATCATCACTGCCGTCGATCTCACCGACGCGGCTGAAAAAGTGGTCGGAACACTTTCTGCCTGACCTCCCAACTCTCTTCCTTGGAGCCTGTTTTCTCTCCCGGCTGTGTTTTGAATCATTCAGCGGGACGATAAACATGAACTCACAGATCAGCGGATGAATCAAAACAATGAGCATTCTGGTTGATAAAGATACTCGCGTCGTTGTTCAGGGGATTACCGGTAAAGCCGGGCTGTTTCATGCCCAGCAATGTCGGGACTATGGTACCCCAATTGTCGGGGGAGTGACCCCAGGCAAAGGGGGAACTGAAGTCGATGGCTTCCCCGTTTTCAATACGGTTATCGAATCGGTTGAAAAAGCGGGAGCGAATACCGCCCTCGTGTTTGTACCCCCTCCGTTTTGTGCTGATGCGATTATGGAAGCGGCCGATGCCGGAATCGATTTGATCATCGCCATCACCGAAGGAGTGCCGGTCCTTGATATGGTCAAAGCGAGCAAGTTTCTGGAGAAGAAAGATTGTCGCTTGATCGGTCCCAACTGTCCCGGTGTGATCACTCCCGGCATTGCCAAAATCGGTATTATGCCCGGTTATATTCACAAGCCCGGAACCGTGGGTGTCATCAGTAAATCGGGAACACTCACCTATGAAGCCGCTTGGCAGTTAGGCAACGTTGGCCTCGGTCAATCCACTGCAATTGGGATTGGTGGGGACCCGATTATCGGAACGACCTTCATCGACCTCTTGGAACTGTTCGAGAACGATCCGGGAACGGAAGCGATCATGATGATCGGTGAGATCGGTGGAAACCTGGAAATTCAGGCTGCCGAATACATCAAGAATCATGTCACCAAACCCGTGGCTGGTTTCATTGCCGGACAAACGGCTCCTCCGGGTAAACGGATGGGACATGCCGGGGCAATTATCTCTGGAGGAAGTGGAACTGCTGCCGAGAAAATGGCCGCACTCGAAGCGGCTGGTGTCGTCGTAGCGGCCACCACCGCCGACATGGGAACTTCGATGCTGAAAGCGATCGAAAAAGCGAAGAAGTAGTCTTTTCGTTTCGAACCACAGATGGACACAGATCAACACAGATGATGGAGGCCAACGGAGCCCTGCATTAAAAAGGGCCACGTTCAGCTAACTTTCACTTATGTCCAACCTCTTGCCCGAAACTGTTCGGATTATTGAAGAAACCGCGGAGCAGAATTTGCATCGCGGTTTTCAACTTTATGTGTCGCACAAGGGAGAAGTGATCTCGGATTCCGGTTTCGGTGAAGCCCGGCCCGGGGTGCCGATGACGGCTGACACAATCACGCTTTGGCTTTCCGCCGGGAAACCCATCACGGCTGTCGCTATCTTGCAGCTTTGGGAGTCGGGACGATTGGGGTTGGACGATCCGGTTCAGCAGCATATTCCGGAATTTGTGGGTGAAGAGCGGGCGAAGATCACCATTCGGCATCTATTGACCCATACCGTGGGGATCAAACAGATTGCACACGGTTGGCCGCAGGTGAATTGGGAGACCATCATCCAGCGCATTTGTGAAGCCCCGCTCCTGGATGAGTGGCCCCCGGGTAAACGGGCCGCCTACCAACCCTCACTGAGCTGGTTCTTGCTCGGGGAAATTATTCAACGTGTGACTGGTCGTGAATTCAGCGATTACCTGCGACAACAGATCTTCCTTCCCTGTGGAATGCAGGATAGTTGGAACGGCATGCCTTACGAACAGTTCGAGGCCTATGGTGACCGGATCAGCATCATGTACCAGCGGGAAGGAAAAGAGTTGAAACCGCTCGACTGGCATGAAGCACAACGCTGCACTGCTCCCAGCCCCGGGAGCAACTGTCGCGGTCCCGCGCGGGAACTGGGGCGTTTCTATGAAATGCTGCTTCAAGGAGGGATGGGGCCAGACGGAATCAGTGTCTTGAAATCCTCAACAATTGAATTGATGACTCGCCGGGTCCGCGAGAATCTGTTTGACGAAACACTCCATTTCATCATCGATTTCGGTCTGGGGGTGATCATCAACTCCAATCGTTACGGTGCGGACAAAGTTCCCTACGGTTACGGACCTTATTGCGGCGAGCACACATTCGGTCACGGAGGTTCACAATCCTCAATCGGTTTCGCCGATCCGGAGAATGAACTTGTCGTCGTAGCGGTTGCCAACGGAATGGCGGGCGAGCCCAAACATCAACGCCGGTCGCGAGCGATTAATGCCGCGATTTATGAGGATTTGGGGTTGGCAAGTTAATCCGCACAGCGAAGGTTGCTTAACCCCGAGCATAGGGCCCATTCGCGGCGACGGGTAAACCGGATAGGTCTGTTTCCATTGCGGCAGCCACTTGTCGGGCGGCGAGCAGGGCGTCATCTGCGGTGATGCCGATATAGAAACAAGCCCGCAAGCGGTAAGAGCCCATTGCTCCAATACCAATTCCCAATTTCGTCAGCTTCGCGGAAAGTTGCGTCGCATATCCTCGATCGGGATCAATTTCAAAGAAAGCGAGATTCGTTTCCACATTAGTCGGGTCGATCTTGATTCCCGGAATTTGCGAAATCTCATCCGCGAACAAACGGGCGTTGTCGTGATCCTCCTTGAGTCGTTCCACATGATGATCCAATGCATAATGTGCAGCGGCGGCCATCATGCCAGATTGCCGTAAGGCGCCTCCCATAATTTTTCGCGCACGGCGGGCTTTACGAATTTCTTCGTGTGATCCAACGAGGATCGAACCCATCGGGCAACCGAGCCCCTTGGAGAAACAGAGCGAGATGGTATCGATATACTTGCACGCCTCGGCGGGTTGATATCCTTGTGAAACCACGGCGTTAAAGAAGCGAGCGCCATCCATATGGACTTTCAATCCCTGGTCTTTTCCCCACTTGGTGACCCGATGTAAGTGTTCGAGGGTGTAGCTGATTCCGCCACCTGCATTGGCCGTGTTTTCCACGCACAATAAACGGGTGGGCGTCATGTGCTGGTCATCCGCCCGGAGCATCCCTTGTAAATGGGGAACGTCGAGTCGCCCCTGGTCTCCGGTAATGAAGCGAGTGGACACGGAACTGATGATCGCCTGTGCCCCCGCTTCCCAACTGCCGATATGAGATTTCTCTTCAACCAGCATTTCATCTCCCCGGTTGGCGTGGGTCCAGACACCCATCTGGTTCGACTGTGTTCCGGAGCAGGCGAAAACGGCCGCCTCCTTACCGAACATTTCCGCAACGAACGCCTCCAGTTTATTGACGGTGGGGTCATCGCCCGTCATGTCATCTCCCAATTCTGCCTCAACCATCGCCTGTTTCATGGCGGGAGTGGGGAGTGATTTGGTGTCACTTCGTAAATCGACCTTGAAGGAGGGCATCAAAGGAGGCTTTCTCAAAACGTGTGTGGGCAGGAGGAATGGGGAAGATTGATATCAATCTAACGAATCGGCTCACAAACTGTAAACAATAGCCCGGTACTGGCTAAGGATCGGTTGATTGTTTACACTCTGGAAGTCTGAAGCCGAGTTAATTTTCCTCAGAATTGACTGCGTATTAAGTTTGGCTTCCGTAGTGGGTGGCACTGCTGGCTTGTCCAGCAGTGTAAGGTGATGGAAACACGTTGAATTGCTTAGGTTGCGGTCTTTTCACAACTCCTCCCCATAAACGGAACTCTCTTTTTAGTGAACGATTAATCGCTGACTTTCAGGAAAAATACGAGAATGGGTCCTGCAATCTCACTGCTGGGCAAGCCAGCAGTGCCACCCTTACAAGGTTAATTCAGGCTTTTGAATAAGCCTTTGGCCTGCAGAAGAAGTTTCCTGTCCGAATTGAAATCTGAGAACCTATGTCTGAGTTGAATTTATCGATCATCAACTGCCGCGAAGAGGATGCCCGTGAGCACTTTGCTGCCTTACGGGAAAAGCTGAGCCCTCGGGGGGATATTGTCTCCGAAGCGGGACGCAAGCGGACGATGGAACTGTTCGGTGAACCACTGACACCGCAGCAGGTGGTTGAGAAAATTTGTGCGGATATTCAGAAAGAGGGACTCAAGTCGCTCCTTTATTATTCCAAAAAACTTGACCCCAAAGAGGTAACTGCTGAGACGATGGCGGTTACCGAAGAGGAAATGCAGGCCGCTCATGCGAAAGCGGCTCCAGAATACCTGGAGACGATCCGTCGCATTCGGCAGAACATCATCGAGTTCCAAACCGCCATTTTGACGAAAGATGTTCAACTACTGAAAGAGGAGGGGGACTCACGGATTGATTTGCGACAACGTTATCTCCCCTTGCGCCGGATTGGAATCTGCGTACCGGGAGGCGCGGCCGCTTATCCTTCGACGCTGCTCATGACAGCCGTGCCTGCGCAAGTAGCCGGCGTAGAAGAGATTGTGGTAGTGGTGCCTCCCACCGATTTTGGAGGATACAACGTCGACTTACTCGCCGCCTGCCATGAACTGGGCATCAAGGAAGTCTACCGGGTTGGAGGAGCTCAAGCTGTGGCGGCGCTGGCCTATGGGGTGGAAGGGATTGAACGGGTCGACAAAATCGTCGGGCCAGGCAACTTGTTCGTCGCGCTGGCCAAACGACATGTCTTTGGCGAAGTCGACATCGACAGCATCGCCGGACCCAGTGAAGTGATTGTCCTCGCTGACGAAACCGCCAACCCCGCCTTCATTGCCAGCGATCTGATTTCGCAGGCAGAGCATTCCCCAGGTTCAGGCGTGCTCATAACCTGGCATGAACCGTTGATCGAACAAACGCGCGCGGAACTCATCAAACAGCTAGGCGAATTACCCCGTGGTGAATTAGCTCGACAGAGTATGGAAGAATATGGCGCGCTGATTCTCGCCAACGACGAAAACGAAGCAGCCGAATTAACGGATCTGCTCGCTCCCGAGCACCTGCACATCTCCATGTCCGAACCGGAAGGAATGCTGGCGAAGATCCAAAACGCTGGGGCAATCTTCATGGGACATTACACCCCCGTTGCCCTGGGTGACTACGTCGCCGGACCATCGCACGTACTCCCTACGGGGGGAACTGCTCGGTTTGCGAATGGTTTGTGCTCGAACGATTTCCTGAAACGTTCTTCCGTCATTTATTACAATGCAGCGGCGCTCAAATTACACGCGGACGATGTCCGCGACATGGCGGCCAAAGAGGGACTGACGGCCCACAGCGCGAGCGTGGATATTCGGCTCAAGTAATCTCATCGCGGGAGTAAACTGAAGGTGATCTTCAAACCCTCTGATGGGTCACATTCCTTCTGATTTTACCGGTCCAGAACAGTCACAACCTGGTTTCTAGGTTATCAGTAGCTCAAAAAAACTGACCATTGTGCTGCCGACTTCCGTAGGATCGACTCGCTTAACAAAAAACGCAGGGGCAAGTAAGAAAAAAATTGCACCGATAAGAGCGTTCAAATTAAGCACGAATGGTCGCCAGGTTCGATCCCAGCGTGTCAGCATAAACGCCAGGGCTCCGAACGGAAGAAAAAGGTAAACGAGTCCCCAGACAACACTTTCCTGAAAGGCCATAACGATCATCCACATATTCGAGGCCAACATGACTAAGATGCAGAGCAGGAACATACCGACGCAGATAAAAGAGATTACTGTGGACATCGTCAGGTTTCCTCTAGAACTCCAGTTGACTGGTTGGAAAGTTTTCATTCGTGAGATCGTAACACACCTCTGGCCCAGCCATGGGAGAAGTGTTGAATTCCTGAGAACAGGTGAGTTTCATTTCCTCACAATTCAATACGGTAACATATTAACATAGGGTGGATCAATTTCCAGTCTTGGGTTCTGAGTCAGGGAATGACTGACTTAAGTTTTGCAAAAAATCGCATTGTTCCAGATTAAGACGGACTTGCGGACGAATTTCTCGCAGGATTTTAACCGCTTCTTTTGGGTTTTTGGCGATTCTTTTCTGCACCAGTAGTGCCGCTGCCAGTAACGCGCTTCGTCCAGTTCCGTTAGCGCAGTGGATGTAGATCGGCCGTTTTTCGTTCGCCAGTCGATTGACCAGTTCAGCAAATTTTTTCGGAGCGGGAGTGCAACCATCCAGAATGGGGAGACAGTAAAGTTGATAGTTCTTCTGAATCTCTTTTTCTGTGGTGAACTCGGCGGTCAGGTCAACGACGATCTCTGTGTCGGGAGGTAACTCCCGTGCGTGACCATGACGTCCCAGAGACAGGTTTTCTGCAATCACGTGATAGCTTGGAGAGCGACTTAGAAGAAGTTGCAGCATGAAGGCGAGGCTAGTGATGAAGAACCAAGGGCCCCACAGCAGTGTGAAAAACAGGGGGCGGTTTCCGTCGGTTCGTTTCCCCAAGAGTCGAGGTTTATTGAACAGATAGGCAATACTTAGTAGAAGGAAATCAATTGCGAGCCAGAGTGTCAGGATCAGAGCGAGATGGTAGCCCAGTTGGATGCTCCCGTTGATCAACAGCACTGCAAGCAGCAGGAATACTAGTGCAAAAAAGATTCGTTTGCGTTCTTTCATAAGGCGCTATTCATCCGCTGAGGCAACCCGGCGCAGTTCTTCGCGACTGGAGAGGGGAAGACGATGTTTCGCATAGGGATTATAGTCGGCATAAACACGCTCAGATATCAATTTCCGAGTGGCATGGATGCCGGCTGAATAAACGTCAGTGAATGAACCGTCCTCATTTATGTGACTCCACTTAGCCGCGAGGAATAGATCGCCCTTGGGATAGTATCGCCGGGGATTGAAATCCTCGAAGTAAGCATGGTTCAGAAAGAATTCGACATACCGCCAGCCTAGTTCCTCTTCAACGAGTTTCAGGTTCTCGGAAACATTCTGTTCGTTCAGACATTGAGCGAGGAAGCAGGGAATATCAAAGGGAGCCCAATGGTTTTTCCATGCCAGATCGATCAATTCGCTAATCTCAGTCAGTGAGCGGTACCGGCTTTTGTCGAATACCACTGTATTCGGTTTGATCTGATCGACAAATTGCTGGAAGGAATCGGCGACAAAATGCAGGTAATCAGCGTTCGGCTCATTCCCATCACGAAACGCATCTGCTATTCGGAAATAATAGACTCCGTTTCCGTCAGTCTCACTATGCAGGTTCATTAGAAATAAGTTACCGCGAAAATAGCAGTTCGACTCATTATCTCCAATGGGTAGGAATCCGGCTGGAAGGATATCTTTCAACTCGGAAAGAAATCGATGTAAATTGCGAAATTCTTCTACACCAATTCCAAACAGGTTCGTTACACAAGTCTGACCATAACCATCGGCGAGTAAATAATTACTTTCGGAAATGAAACCTCCGTTTGATGTCCTCAGGAATTCTCGATACTCCATTGGGAAATGAATTTTCCACTGCTTTTCAAAAGCAAGGATGTCGTCGTTAGAGGCTTGATGTCTACTAGGTTCAAATTTGACATTCATGTAGCAACTTGTTCCTCAATTCATCACATGCCCTTCAATCACTCCCCAATCTGGTTCCACACCAAAACCGGGTTTGTCGGTGATGGTGATGGTGGGGAAGTCGATGACGAGCGGGTCTTTCACGATGCGGACTAGATGGTACGCGGGGCCCATGATGTCACCGGGGTAGGTTTCGATTTTCATGTTGGGGGCACCGACGCAGAGGTGGCACATCGGGGCGGAGGCGATATCCCATTCGAGGTTGGAACCGATGCTGCACGCGACGCCATGTTCTTCGGCCAGTTTGACAATTTCGAGTGACTTTCGCAGACCCCCGTTTTTGCCCGGGTAGACGCTGATTACGTCACACGCTTCGTGGCGCAGGCATTCGCGAGCATCGGCCAGATCGAAGCAGATATCATCCGCCATCACTTGGGGAGTAATCGCCTTGCGAACTTTGGCGAGAGCTTCAAAATCGCCCCGGGTTGTGGGTTGTTCAAAGAGAGC
>JAGQQC010000079.1 GCA_020426395.1 Planctomycetaceae bacterium | reverse complement strand
TACTCAGTTCGCCACAAACACAGAACGCCTTTAATCTGGACCTCGAATCCGCTCAGGTCCGCGATGCCTATGGGCGGAATATCTATGGTCAAAGTGCCTTGCTAGGGCGGAGGTTGATTGAAGCGGGAACGCGTATGGTCACACTTTCCTGGGCCCCGGACGCCAATGCGACCTGGGATACCCACGGCAATAACTTCAAATCGCTAAAGGAGAGGTTGCTTCCTCAATTTGACGCAGCCTGCAGCTCGCTTATTTCGGACCTGCATGAACGCGGGTTGCTCGACCGAACACTGGTGGCGGTCATGGGAGACTTTGGCCGTTCTCCCAAGGTCAACGCCAGTGCCGGGCGGGATCACTGGAACTACTGTTACAGCCTGATGATGGTGGGCGGCGGGTTCAAAAAAGGTTTGATCTATGGCTCCAGCGATTCCCAGGGAGGTTTCCCGGCCAGTAACCCGACGACTCCTGGGCAGATCGTTTCGACCTTGTACCATACCTTGGGAATTTCTCATGAGCGAACCATGTACGACGTCGAGAACCGACCACATCGACTGGTTCCGCATGGAGATATCGTGGGTGACCTGTTGACCTGATAAAAAATCTTCGAAAAGAGAGATTTTCCATCACCCGTAAGCTCGTATAATTTCGAAAATAAGTTTTGAATTCTGTGGGATTTTGCAAAATTCGGACTTGCTTCTTAAGTCCCACGAATCATAAAGTGACGCATCTTTTTTATGGGGGGATTTATCCCCTTGACGCTTGCAGTTTGGAGAACCTCCTTCTGAGGGTCAAAGAACTCCGGGCATATTAATCATCACTGGCCATCAATCTAGATGTTGATTGCCGGGTCTTGGGAGGGTTTATGAGTTGGAAAGAGGTAAACATCTACTGATTGATTGTCGCAATGTCTCCCGAGAAGTTTGTCTCGATGACCGGCGAATGCTGGAGGCTATGGCGACAGGTGCCCGTAAAGCGGGTGCAAATGTCATCTCGCAGGTCAGATATCATTTTGGCCACAATTCTCCACCCGGTTTTACCGCGGTAATCGTCCTTGATGAGAGCCACTGCTCAGCCCATACCTATGCTGATTTAGGCTTAATTGCTCTCGATGTTTTCACCTGTGGATCTACCGATCCTCGCGATGTCCTTAAATGCATCCGGGAAGAAATCGATCTCGGTGACGTCTATGTGCGTGAACTCCCCCGTTTTCCTCTGAATGAAGAATCTTACGAGCTTCTTCGGGAAACGGCGACCGCCGCTTGCTAGTCCGCACCCTTTTGATTTGGTGACGGATTGATCATAATCTGACGGTTCAACAGTCCGTTGAAAACACCGCTCGTTTGCGCGAACGGTGCAACAACGGACTGTTAACGTTAGGTTTTATGCATTTTTGTCCTTGCCGCTTGCTCCATGTTTTTCGACCATTGGTCCTGGAGCATTTCTGACGCGGTTAGGGAATTCTTCTCGCTGTTACACCGGAGCATGATTGATGTCTGTACGCGCACTTCATGATGGACGACATGATGGGTTGACCCCACTTCAAAGTCTTGATTTGAACAAGGTCAATTCCTTTGCTGATTTGTTACTCTCCATGCGGGAAACCGCTTTTGGTGGTCGTCAGTTGGGAGACGCGTACGATATTCTGGTCCATATGGCGAAAGATTCCGATTGCAAAGTCGTCATGACGATTTCCGGAGCGATGACGGTTGCCAAGCAGGGATACATCGTCTGCGAGTTGATCGAACGGGGAATTGTCGATGCCGTAATCGCTACGGGAGCGTTGATTGCCCACGGTTTGACTGAATCGATTGGTCTCGCGCACTATCGCTATAGCCCCGATCATTCTGATGAGGAATTATTCGATAAAGGCTACAACCGGATTTACGATACGCTCGAGATGGAGTCGAACCTCAATGAGGTTGCCCAATTGATGGCCCGCGTATTGGAAAACACTCAACCAGAATCGGGCTATTGGTCATCCGGGGAGCTCTGCAAAGCCCTGGGAGCGGAACTGTCCAAACTGGCTGTTGGTCCCGGTATTCTGCGTAGTGCCTATGAAAAAAATGTGCCCGTCTTCATTCCGGCTTTTACTGACAGTGAGATCGGGCTCGATATGGCGACCTGGGCGATAAACAATCAGCTTGCCCAGCAGGAGAACTCGCGCGACAGTTTGAACAGCGATGAAGTCTTCAGTTCGCCTCCGCCGTTTAATCCATTTCAGGATCTCTTGCAGTACACCCGCTTCATACAAAGTGCAAAGAAAGTCGGTATTCTAACGATTGGGGGTGGGGTGCCTCGTAACTGGGCGCAACAAGTCGGGCCGTTCGTTGATATTACCAATCACCGGACCGGCACCGCGCTCAAAGCTCCCCGTTTTCAATACGGTATCCGCCTCTGTCCCGAACCAGTCCACTGGGGCGGTTTGTCTGGTTGCACCTACTCCGAAGGAGTCAGTTGGGGCAAATTCGTCCCCCACGCCGAAGGAGGTCGTTACGCCGAAGTCTACGCCGACGCAACCGTCGTCTTCCCCTTATTGGCGAAAGCGGTCTTTGAGACGTTGGAGAAGTGATTTCTTCTTACTGGAAGGGACTCATAAGGAATCAAACCCTAAAAGTTTTTTGGCCGCTTCATATCCAGATGCGATTGCTGAAGTCCTCTTAAGGGCTCCCATTATTGTGATGTCAAATTTAATCAGAGTTTCAACGAGTGGTTTAGACCAATTCTGATTGCTCTCCTTTAGGAGTTCAGACTTTAAGTGTATCAATTCACCAATTGAATAAGCAGCCGCCCGCTTTAAGCCATCAATCCCGTGAATCTGATATTTATCAATAGCTAACAATATTTGTGAAAGAATCTCAAGGATCCACTTCTTTAGTTCGGAGGGAAGTTGTTCATTTGAAATTGTTTGAAAGAGATCAGAAAACACTTCTTTTAGTTCAGCTAGCTTTGAATTTTCTAAATCACCCTCATCTCCCAACTCATTTGCTATCAGTTGAAGGTTGTAGATGGTTTTTGAATCCAAATAGCAGGAAATATTCTTCCATTGTGAAAGGCCTCTGGGAGGCATCAGAGCTTTTCTTAACGGTTCAAGGTTTGATAAGTACATGTCTTTGTTAGCTAGATCGGAATAACTCAGGGTATTGACAAGTTTATCAAGTTCGATGTTTAGCTCAAAAAGAACTCGTAGTATTGATTGCACATCGTTTTCATGATATTCAAAAAAACTTCCCAATACCTGAGACGCCGATTTATTCTCGTCTATTTTGGATAAAGGTTCCAGCACTGCATGAAGACGACCTGCAGGATTCCTCATCGTTGTTTCGATTGACTGGAATGAGGGACTCATTAATATACTCCAAGAGGCTTGTGAGATGCGCGACGCGAAGTCATTCGAGTTGCCTAAATTAAGTCTCGGAGTATACAAAAACGAAAGGACACCTTCGAGCGTGTCTTTAAGATCCCCAATAATTCCGATCCAATGTCCGGTAATTAATCGCTTCGGACAAGTGATGGGATTCAATTTGATCCGAACGAGCCAGATCCGCAATCGTACGACTGATCCGTAAGATTTTGTCATGCGCGCGGGCGGAGAGCCCCATATGCTCGACTGCTTGTTTTAAGAGAGATTCCGCTTCGGGTTGCAATTGGCAGTGGCGACGGATTTCGCGGGGGGCCATTTTCCCGTTGAGCATTTCGGGGGTTTCTTTGAACCGGTGTGACTGTACTTCGCGTGCTTCGAGAACCTGTTCGCGGATCGTCTGGCTGTTGGTTCCTTCCTGTTGATTGGAGAGTTCCCGGAAGGGAACCGGAGGAACTTCAATATGGATGTCGATCCGATCGAGAAGCGGGCCACTGATTTTACTGATGTACCGTTCGATCTGCATCGGGTTACAACTACATCGCCGCCGGGTATCTCCCCGGTGCCCGCAGGGGCACGGATTCATCGCCGCGACCAGCATTAAACGAGCGGGAAAGGTAACGGAACCAATCGCACGCGAAATCGTCACGCAATTTTCTTCGAGCGGTTGTCTTAAGACTTCGAGTGTTCGCCGGTTGAATTCAGGAAGTTCATCTAAAAACAGTAATCCATGATGCGCGAGCGAAATTTCCCCCGGGGCTGGTGTGCTTCCTCCTCCGACGAGCCCCGCTTCGCTGATCGTATGATGGGGAGAACGAAAAGGACGCTGCATCATCAACGATTGTCCGTTATTCAATCGACCCATCGCGGAATAGATGCGTGTGGTCTCCAGACTTTCCTTCAATTGAAGTTCCGGCAGAATCGTCCCGATACGCGAGGCCAGCAACGTTTTGCCAGTACCGGGAGAACCGATCATCAAGAGATGGTGACATCCCGCCGCTGCGACCGTTAAGGCTCGTTTGGCCATTTCCTGTCCTTTGACGTCGGAGTAATCAAGTTGATAGGAACCATTCCTTTCAATCGCCGCTTCCCAATTGAATTTGAGTGGGGCGATATCAAGTTGGCCGCTGTAAAAGCCAACGGCTTCGGCGAGGGAACCGACCGGAATCACATCGAGTTCTTCCACGACGGCTGCTTCCCGGGCGCTGGTTGATGGAACGAGCAATCCTTTCTTCCCTTGTTCGCGTGCAGCGAGAGCCATCGAGAGGGCTCCTTTAATGGGACGCAATGAACCATCAAGAGCCAATTCGCCCACGGAAGCGTATTCATTCAAGCGTTCCGGTTGCAATTGGCTGCTGGCCGCCAGCAATCCCAGGGCAATCGGCAGGTCGAATGAGGGGGCTTCCTTGGGCAAATCAGCGGGGGAGAGATTAATCACGATCCGGTCGATGGGTCTGGTGTACCCACTGTTGACCAGCGCCCGTTCCACCCGGTGTGTGCTTTCACGAACGGCCGCTTCCGCCAGACCAAC
This sequence comes from Planctomycetaceae bacterium, assembly GCA_020426395.1. GTDB lineage: Bacteria > Planctomycetota > Planctomycetia > Planctomycetales > Planctomycetaceae > Polystyrenella. Next base: position 8,376 of record JAGQQC010000079.1, on the reverse strand, counting down.
GAGGATTGTTTTGGGAAGTGCCCCGGGCGATATATCCACCTCGACTTCTACCGGCAGGGCATCGATTCCGAACAAGGAGTACGTATGGAATTTGGCCAGCATGACATTTCCTCGCAGAAATAGTGAATGAACAGTATGTTCTGGTGATCACTAAATTCTGGCGAAAATGTGTACAAACTTCAAGTCAAATGGATTGAAATCATTTAATTGACCGCTTGTTTGAATCGCACGGACATTCTCAGAATCAGATGAAAAATCAATCCTGCAATCAGCAGGCAGAATCCCAATATAAGGAACTCGAATGAGCCCAACAAAACGCTGAGAACTCCGAGTAGGTAGAGCAGCAGGATGATTCCCGTGCCGAATTTTTTACGATTGATGAGATACTGGTAACAAATCCAAGCAGCCAACAGGGCCACAACTGCGAAGAGTAGCGAGAGAAGGGTCGTCCAGATCCGTTCTGAACGGGCGGTTAAGATCAACCGGGGACGTCCCCCGACTTTCAGGAATTCCAGTTGTTGTCCTGCATTTGGAATGCGGACTGGTAGGGACAGCGTCGTCGACCTGGAACTAAGTTGAATCGCAGGAAGTCCGGCGATCATGGTCTGTCCGGTTTGAACGTTCGTGACAAAATCTAAATTGCTTTGTCCATTCTGGCTTTGTTGAAATGTGCCAGGTTGGCTTAAACCAACAATCGTTCCTGAACTTGGCCAGTTATCCAGAGGAGCCAGATTCAAGCTGTCGCCGAGAATTGCACTCTCATCGGAGGCTTCGGTTTGTGGTGGTAAAACTCGATTCATGCTATAAGGGTCGACCTTTAATTGAGAATTGTTCTCCTGGATCATTTCTAATTCTTCGGCAGGTTCGGCACTCTGCTTATTCATTCCGCCAAGTCGGGTTTTGCTGAGCTCCAGTACATTGGAATAACTTCGGCCAGACTGTTCGCCACGGGTGTTTGACGGTTTAGAAGGAGCGGACTGTTCTTTTCCCTCTCCTGCTTTGTCGCGACTGATGTCGTCTTTTCCTTCTTTTAAGGTTAGTCCAAACTGGCTTTGTAATTGTCCCTGTTCACCGTTCATTTCCCCTTTGTCATCGAGTTGTACTCCATTGAGACTGTTTCCACCGATAAGTGCCTGATTCATTTTAAGAAGGTAATCACGCTGAGTATTATCCCGGCTGAGATGTTCAAGTGGTTTGTCTTCTGCTTGGGGAACGGCCTGCTGACGGCTTAATTCGGTCTGGACTTCCTGTTGGATTTCTTTCAAGTCTTGACTGAGTTCCTGTCGTGCGCGCTCTTCCTTGCTGCTCAATCTGCCTCCAGTTCTGTTAAAACTTTGAACCTCCGACAAACGAGATTGCAATTGCTCAAGGCCTTTCTTGTAACCATAACTTTCTGAAGAGGCATTACTGAACGACGCTTTCTGCTTCATCGATTTCAAGTACATACGGGCTTCTTCCAGAGTCGCCAGTTTCGTTGCTCGTTCTGCATCGTAGCTTATGGAAAGATTCGATTGATCGACGCCGGTTTCATGATCGATCTCATAATTTTCAGGCGCGTAAACGGTCCACTTGGTATGCAGGACGGGAATTCCCCATTCTGGGGACTGGGCCAGTTCGATAACCAGGGGAACTGGCATTTCAATTCGTCGTGCAAATATCTGGAAGTCATGCAAGAACCCGTTCGTCACCGGTTTGGATTCGAAGGCGACTTCAATTGGATAAGAGAGCCCGAACTCGGATTGCTTGGGAAGGGGGATGAGCTTGACGGGGGTTCCGTTCACCTGAGCCTCGACCGCCCGCGCTGGTTTCCCTCCGACGAGAATCGAAAGTAACCGGGCCGATTCCGGGATTTCAACAGCGAGATGCTGTCGGGAGTTATTTCGCATGCTGTAGGTGACTTTCCCCCGAACCGATCCGTCGTAAGCGATGGTCGTCACGATGTCGGCTAACAATATCTGAGCCGAGGCACTTTTGAATTGTTGTGACCAACTGATTTCCCAGGTCTGTGGTTCATCACTGGCCAGATTCAAACGTTGGATAGCGATAGCCTGATCCAGGAATCGATTTTCAATATTGATCGGAAGTGATGAGGCATCAATCGGAGAGCTGAGCCCCGATTTCTGTTTTACGTGAGCAAGAGACTGATTCACGACAATGGAATCGTTCTGAGACAGTTCAAAGGGAACAAACCGCGTTTCGTTTTCCTGTTTTTGGATCCGTTCGAATTCCACGACCGGAATTTCAAACACACCGTCCGCTGGAAGTTCGAGTGTGGCGAGCGCGGTAATAAAATATTCCTGTTGCTGTAGACGCTGCGTTTCAACTGTCCAGCGCACTCGGTCTTCGGATGCTTCGGATTCGACTGCCTGACGAATTCCTGTTCCATTTAATTCAAGTTTCCCCTGTAACCACTTCGGTACGGTGAATACAAACTGGTCTGCCCCACCGTGTGTAATTGACCATTTCAGAGCCAGCGTATAAGCGAGTGACGTATCCGAGATGTTTGTTAACGTGACGGCATTGGCCGTCATTTGAGCCTGGGTACGCATTATATCAAAGAGAATCGGCGTCGAAGTTCCCCGAGGGCTGCGGAAACCAAATCGGGGAGCCGTGTTGTGGCGTTCCAGAATGGAAGAGTGTAACTGGGAAGTCGCCTCTGTTTTCCAGTCTCCCTGTTCTTTCAAACGGGGAGTGTAATATTCCGAGAACCAGATTCCCGCCTGAATGTTGACTCGATCCATTCCGACTGTTTGCGGGAATGTGAGGGAGACTTCCTGTGAATCGATTTCTTTGAGGATTTTTCCTGAAACCGCGACCTGCACCTGGTTCTGCTGAGGCTCCGTGAATTCCAGAATCAATCGAGGGGCTTGATTCGCTTCCCGTTCGATATACCAATCATCCAACTGATTCGCGAGTACTTCCATCGGGAGATAATTTTCAGGGAGATCAAATTCCAGGTGAAGTAGAGGTTCACCTGTAAGCTGAATGTCAAATCTACTGGAATACTGAATCGATTGCCGTTCTACGAAGAGGGCATGTTTCGTTTCGACGCCCGTAGTTGTTTTCTTTTGCCAGACAGAGAGGCTCACTGAGTAAGGCACGGAATGATATCGAAAGGCCAGTTTCTGTCCGGTGCTGTTCTGATGGGTTTGAGGAAGATCGGACGGATTGATCTGGCTCAGATTTTCCAGCTTGTTCGTTTTAAGAGAAAGATGTTGCGGGGCATGGATCGCAATGGTTCCAATGGATCGATTCAGATTGAGAAGCCCCAGTCGGTCGATATTCAATGTCCCTTCTGCTTCACCCTGGGAAATGGGTTGGTACAGTTCGACATTAAGATCGGTGGAGCCGGTGATGCTGCGGCGGAACAGGATCTGTAATTGGGGACGGCCTTCTTCTTCCTGAATCGACCAACCGCCGACATCACTCCCTTTAATTTCACGAACTTTGGTTCCTTCCGGGAGGGCAAACGTAACCTGATTGATCGTGCCACGTCGGACCCGTACAGTCGATCGATTCGTAAGCTGGGCGCCGGTTTCTGTCAGTTGAATATCGACAACACTCTCGGCGTGAACAATCGCGGAACTATCCTCTCGACTTGATTTCGGTTGCCATTTGAATTCCAGGTCGCCACCGCTGCTGATCGGTTGTTCGATCAGGAGGTTTGAGTCTTGCTGTTCCTGTCGGTACGGAAGAAATGTACCCGCTGCGGAGACCTGTAAATCCTCCCCGGGAAACGTGATCGAAAGTAAGCCCGCGGCAACGGGAAGCAGGTGAACGGAGAATTGCCCCGATTCATTCTGTTGCTTCAGTGGAATTTGCAATTCAACTTCGATGATTTGCATACCGGCTTGTTGCAGGTGAACCCAATAGAGCTGTTCCTCATTATCAAGTTTCGATTCCAGTTCCGCCGGTTGACCATTGATGGTGGCGGAATTGAGGGTCATGTTCTTAAACGGGAGTTGCAATCTGGCCGGGTTTTCTCCAAACGCAAAGACAACAATTTTCCCGGTTAAGGTAAAGGATTCTTTTCCGTCTGACTCGGTTAAACTCCCCGTGTATCCAGCGGAAGCGACGATCGGTTCGGGGAATGTTTGTTGTCCCCCCGGAGCGGATTGATAGGCTTGTTGCCACAATTTGCGATACTGTTCCGGACGCAGAATTACGGTGCTGGATTGCTGATAGTCATCCTCATACAGAAACAGGTAGGAATTCGGCTGCTTCAGGATGTTCACCGGTGGAATTGGTTTACGGGGTGGTTCAACAGCGGGTTCAATTGCAGGTTGAGGTTGTGCCGGCTCATTCGCTTGCTGTTGGAGTTCCTGATTGGGGGTTGGCCGTTGGCGAGAGCCTTCGTTTTGGGCGTACAAATTTTGTCCCATCAGGATCATCAAGAACAAGGCTCCTGTAGCAACCACTTTTTTACCGGCGGGGAGGCAACAATGCCCGCAACACCAGGTGGTCAACAGGGAGACCAGTTTCAGAATCAATGCGGCGAGTGCACCGAACATCGTTCCTGCTAACCAGGGGAACCAGACGGCGGGAAGAATCCAGAGCAACGCCAACGGAATGAATACTGCAAGTGTGATGTATTTACAGAAAACTCCTAGAGAAAGTCGGTGAAACGACCAGAATAACAATAACACGGCGGCGAACAGGCAGAAGGTGACGGTTTGATCATGTTGTTGATCGCGCAGAACCAGACGGAGAGAGCCCTGCCCACTTCCATAGTATTCAAATTCTTCCTGGTTCATGTCTGAGGATACGGGCAAATTCATACTAATCGAGAGACGGGACTGTCGTTTCCTCTGAGGAGCGGCTTGTTGCACGGCAGCGGCACTGGAATCGAACATCACTCCATCGGCCTCCTCCATGTCTTCGGCTCCGAGCAATGGGGCCTCATTCTCAAGTTGCGGTTCAGTTGTTGCTATACTCATTTCGGGTAGACTGAGGTCAACGTCAGCGTCTTCGCCAAGCGACTCAGGTATAGCTCCATAGGACCATCGCTCATCCAGATCCGAAAGAAACCGTTCTGTCTCTTCTACGCCCAACATGTTATTCAGGGTCGTGATCGCACGTTGTTTTTTTCTTGGGTCATTTCCTTGCGCGAGTGATTTGAGATACTTGAGTTTTCTCTCATACATCTCAGGAGAATTCCAGTCTCTATTTTCAGCGCCGGGCTCATGATCGGCTCTGTAAGCAATCTCATCCCTGACGCCGGTAAACCGCACGCCGGTATCCATCGTCGTGACCACTAAAGCCAGTCCTCCCAGGGCAATGAACAGGCAGCCGACGATTAATGTCTTCTTCCAGTTCGTGGCGAGTAATCGGGTGACGATGATCAATACGTTCAAGGCAACCAGAAAACCCAGCAGCATCAAGCCGCGCCACCAGAAGTCGGTTTTCAAGTATTGCAGACTTCCGTTTAACAGGCGGCTTCGCCACGTTTCCAGCGAGGTTTCCGGGTGAAAATCCCCATCGCTCTCCACAATCGTTTTCTCACGAGGGTAGCTTAAGTGCCAGTTCTGGTTAATCATGATCACATCATGTGACCCGCCAGCCCCATCTACGACGTATAACCTGGGTGGGGTTTCCGCTACTTGAGAGGTCGATTCCGATTCTGCAATTGGGCGGGAATACAGAATTCGTAATTTTTGTTCGGCTCCTGGGTCTTTATCGACGGGTAACGAAATGTGAAACCCTTGCTCGGACTTCCGAACCGGGACGGGTTCCTCATTGAGCAGTGAAGACCACAATTCCACATTCTGCTCCGGGAACTGAAGTAGTAAGCTTTGAGTGTTTGCTGTACGGAATTTATAGGTCGCTTGATGCTGGAATTCGCCCGTAGAAGTGAGCAGGCTGGAGATATTAGTCTGGTCACAAATCGCAACGGGCAGATTGCTCCGGTCGAACTTCTCTTCGGACAGCGACCATTGGTATCCCTTGCGGACGTAACTGAATGCTTCCACCAGACGGGATTGCAGTTGGACCATGAACAAAGAAATGTTGGCCGTGCGTTGTTCCGGCAATGGTTGGTTGAGCGAGTCTAAGGCTGTTGTCGCGATCCGTTGTTCCGGTTCGGCTTCAACGAGTAAGGTCCCATATTGGCGATTCACATGGTCAAACCGAAGTTCGGGGAGGTTGAAGCTCGTTTTTTCACCTGCTCGCGGGTGCCGGGTTTCGAAGTACAGCAGATGTTCGCCTTGAAGAGGCTGACTGAATCCAAGCCGCCAGGTATGGCTTTGGTCTGCGCTCGCTTCGGGTTTATCTCCTTCGCCTAATAACTCGGCGGTCACTCGGACATTCGATCGAGGGAGAAGGAATTGCAGTTGGTTATCTTCCAGATGAGTAACAGTAATAATCAAACTGTGAATGGGAGCATTCGCAATGTCCAGAAGTACTTCGTGACGGGTTATCAGTTCTTTCTTTTCTAGCTTCGCCAGGCTGGTCGTTTGGGCAACCACCAGAGCCGGTTTCGATTTGACACTGATCTCACCACTGTATTTCCCCTCATGAAAGCGATAGCTGAGACGTTCATTGGTTAAACCGAGAATGATGGGTTCCAATGCTTCAGAATTCAAATGCTGCACGTTAAACCGATCAACCGCTTGAATGACAAGGGTTCCCTCGACGAGATCAGCTTGTGACAGATTCACTTGAGGTAACTCGATCGTGTTTTCCTCCGTCAGAATCCAGTCGACCAGGTTCGCTTTAAGATTTAACGTCGTTGTTCCTCCCGGTAGCAGAACAGAATTCAAAGGAACCTGGATACGTTGCTGGCCCGGTTCGGACATTAATGTTTTCCAGTCCAGGGGAGTTTCTCCAGCCTGGATCGATTCGATTTCCCAATTGGCGGGGAGCGTGAATTCGAAATTAAAAAGTTCCGCACCTACGGCTTCGAGAGTCAGCTGGCTTTGAAGAACGACTTCCTGTTCTTCAATTGAGACCACAGATGCCAGCGCGGCGTGATAACTTGATTTGCTGGTTTCATTCTGCAATCGCAATTCGAAATCGGGACGCCAAATATCGAAATAAAGTGCCCGTCCGAATCGACTGGGAGTGGAAGTCATCTCGCCGGGATAACTTTTCCGTCGTACCCCTTCCATCGTCTCGACGTGAACTTTCCAGGGAGCCACAAATCCGAGAGAGATTTCACCCCATTGCGAATCGGCGGAGTTAATGATTAAGTTCGGGAATAACCAACGCCCTTCTGTGTCGGCGGTAGTGACCCCTTCGATCGAAACATCCCGTTTTCCTGTGATTCCCTGGCGGTAGTTCAGTTTGATCTGAGTTCGTTGGGGATTGAGAGGGTCTTCCGTCAATTCCCATGAATCTAGCCCCGTTGAAGTGACCGACATGACTTCCAGATGATTGGGGACGGTGCAGGTAATGATGTCGAGCGGTTGGCCATACACTTCCAGTTGAGTGTTCGCTTTCCAGGAGATCTCTGCTGCCTTCGAGAATACGGTGAAATTGGAACTGGCCAGGAAGAGTCGATCCTGTTTGGTGTCGTTGTTTTTTTCAGTAATTCGGAATGTCCAGTCGGGCTGGTTTCCGATGGGGAATGAAAAGACTTTCTGGCCTTCCGCAGAATCCTCTGACGAAAGTGATTGCGTATTGACCAGTAATTGCTTTCCTTCAGGAAGCGTTAACTGAAATGTCCCGGAAGGAACGGGGGGCAAGGAGAAATTGATCACCTGATCGCTGCCACTTGGGCGTACAGGAACGGCGTATTCGATATTAAGTGTCAACTTGCCGGCTTCTTTGAGAAACAAGAGAGGTCCGTCGGCACTGTGTCCTAATAGAGCGGGTTGATCGTTGATGGATGCAGAAACAACAGCCATGTTTCTCAGCGGTAGTTTTATGAACTGCCATTGAGTGTTATAGCTTTGAAGTTTGTACGTTCCGTTGATTCTCAGTAACTTCTCATCCAGCTTGGCTGCATATTGTGCTTCGGTAAGCACAGGTTGCCGGTCGGCATCGGCGTTGGCTTGTGCTTTCTGCCACAATTCCCGGAATTCATCCAGATTCAGGAAAACAGATTGAGCTTCGAGATCAAGTTCCCCCAGCGCTGAATGGGGAAGGCGGATCATCACCGGTTTCTTATTTCCCGCATCGGCGTTATCTGCCTGAGCCACTTCCGTTTCGGTAAGAAACAGGAGTGTGATGAACATCGACAATAGAAGTCGAAGAGAATTCGCAAAGATTTTACCCTGTTCAGCGAACATCATCGGATTAGATATATTTGGGTGTATATTCATGATGAACTCGTTTATTGAATAAACCTGCTCGAATAAAGATTGGAACAAAGACAACCGGGTAAACAACACGGATCAGCTTTCGTTTGGCTGATCCGCATCGGGATCAGGGGATTGT
>JAGQQC010000078.1 GCA_020426395.1 Planctomycetaceae bacterium | reverse complement strand
TGCCGAAGCGGTCCTGGGAACCAAAATTGAAGTACCGACTCTCTCGGAAGGAGAGGTCGTCATGACGATCCCCCCCGGGACATCGAGTGGAGCGAAACTGCGCCTGCGTGAAAAAGGAATTATCAATCCCCGTACGAAACAGCGGGGAGATCAATTCGTCGTCATAAAAATCGTCGTCCCGAAAGATCCCTCTCCCCAGGTGCGCGAACTGTACGAACAATTGAAAGAAATCGAAACAACCAACCCGCGGGCCGATAGTTGGAAATAATCTAGAACCCATCCTGAAACCCGGTTGTGGCTGTTCATGAACCTGTAAAACAAGATTCAAGTTGACCCATCAGAAGGTTTCAGATCCACTTCGATTAGTATCAACTCCCCAACATCGGAAAGACGACCAGTGAACCACAGCTTGAACATGCGGCGATCATGCTTCCTTTGTGTCGGCCTGGTGGGGCTGATGTATTTGTGCTTAAGCCCCCTCTCGCTCCCCGCTCAGGAACCGGCATCTTCCTCTGAGGAGTCTGCTTCCGAAGCCAGCGTTGATGACGCTTCGAGTGTGGATCCTCAACAAGCACGCCGGGAAAAAAAGAAGTCCACCATCGTCGGTTTGATGATGCTCTCCCTGGTCGGCTTATCGGGCGTTTTCCTGATTGTACTCATCATGTTGTACGGACGCTGGTATCGTCGAGTCGCGCGGCAACGTTCGACTCCCATTAACCCTCCTGATCCCCTCTGGTACATGAAGGGGAACCAGAACGGGGCCTCATCCGACAAGGAAGAGACCACTTCCACGCCGTCAGCAGAAACAGGCGAACCGGAGGAGGAATCCTCATGACGGATATCAATTACCGATTTCCGAAAAAATATCGACTCAAAGAGAACGCCGCGTTCCAGCGCGTCTATAACGCGAAACAAGCTAAGGGAGACGCCCACCTACTCATTTTCGCCGCCCGAAATTCCGTCGGTTACACTCGTCTCGGCGTCAGTGTCTCCCGCAAGGTCGGCAATGCTGTAGCGCGTGCGCGGTTCAAACGTTGCCTTCGGGAAGCTTTCCGTCTGGAATATTCCGCTCTTCCCGTGGGGCTCGATTTGATCCTGATCCCCCGCCGCGGTACCACCGCCGATACGGATACCTACCGCGCATCGCTCCGCAAGTTGATGAAACAATTGACCGAGTTGATCACCCGCAACGACCGCCGCTCTTCCCGCAATCAGGAGACGAACCGATGAAGTCGATCCTGATATTCATCGTCTCCATTCCCCGCTTCCTCCTCACCGGCTTGATCCGCCTCTATCAATTGACAATCAGCCCGCTGCTTGGTCCCAATTGCCGCTTCCATCCAACATGCAGCGAATACGCCATCCTCGCCCTCAAAAAACACGGCCTCCTCAAAGGAACCTACAAAGCGATCAAACGCATCCTCAGTTGCCACCCCTGGCACCCCGGCGGCTACGATCCCCCGTAAACGATATCCCGGGTAGCCCAGACAATCACGAAGTGTTGTCTGGGTCGCGCAGCGACAAGCGGTCCACGCGACGTTATTCGCCTATGATTTTCCCATCGAAATATCCAACTCTGCTTATCAGCGTGTAAACACGAGTAACTAAATCTAGTTAGCTAGCAATGTCGGGAAAAGAGCTAGATGTCAGTATTAGTTTCGTCGTCATCATTATTTCTATCCAATCCAAGCAGCTTTGATCGCTGATAGGAATACAACCGCGAACCGAAGTCTGTAGTCTTCCACGTTTGGTTGGTTCGTTTTGATTTCCCTGGTTCGAGTAACCCAAAAACCATCAAATCACCTAACACTTTTTGCACTTCACTTAACGGAATAGGTTGTGATGGATTGCGATACATCGCACTATGATACCGGTAATTATCCGCAATAGAACGAGCAATTTCCTTGACTGAGTATTCCGATAACAGTTGTGGCGCGAGGAATTCAAACAATTTGTCGTAGTGGATAGTGACATCCTCATCCGGAATTCCAGAGCCCGCAAACTTTATTATGAATTTTACACTATTATTGTGAAGTCGATTTATGATTTGTTCAAATTCCTCTGTATTACTCACATTTGTAAATTTGTTGAACTTCTCTCTTAACTCGGCGTTTTCTTTGCTTAGCCTTGTTACTTCCGTCAGTGTTTGTGGGTTTGCTGCTGTGCTGGCTTTCACCCAACCTTCACGTGGATGGCTATTGAACGCTTTAAATAATGCGGCGAGATATTTTGTTGCAAGGTCTGCCGCGTCCACCCAATCACTGACTAACTTCTGCTTGACCTTCTTGATGAACGCTTCGTGTTTTTTACGAACATCATCATGTTGAATGATAGCGCTTCTTTTCTGCATTGCTTCGTCACTGATAACAAATCCTAATACAGGCACGCCGTGGGCCACTGCATAGTCATATTCTTTTTCGGTGAAGCTAATGTTGTCTTCCATTGAGCCATAGCGATTACCTATGATCACAACGAAATAGTCAGAGTCATCAATATGTTTGGTTATGATATCCCATTGTCGTGCATCTGCGGCCGAAAACATCTCCATGCCAATCGGAATATGACCAATTTCCCACGTCGCCTTTATTACTTGATTTCGTTCGTCAATGAGATCGTTGTAGGTCGAGCTGATGAAAATTTGATATTTGACTTCCTGAGTCATTAGACGTTCTTTATTTGTGATAGGGGTAGAATAATATTTGAAAATGTTTTCTTCTCAAAGATGGATATTTACTATCAGAGCGATCATCATGCTCCTCGGCCTTGGCAAATGAAAATAGATTTCTTGACAGGGTGGTATAAGCATCTTCAAGCTGATTTCTAGAGGGATTCAAAAATTGTGTCAAAGTAGATAAGCAGCTTTATCCATTTCTCAGACGTTTTACTAGCTTGGGCAAACGCCCTTAAAATTCGAAATGGTCCATGGCATCATGTTTAATGTAACTTCATTTCATTCTTTCCCTCGCATATTGTTTGATGTTGTACTAATCAGGCCCGCATTTCAATAGCGATGGTGTTCGTTTGTTAGTTTCTAGGGTAAGGTTTTCTCCACCTATGCTCCACACCCTCATCCTCGCCGGTGGCAGCGGTACCCGATTCTGGCCGCTGAGCCGAAAGGCGTTTCCGAAACAATTACTCGATCTAACGGGCGGTGGTTCGCTGTTACAGCAAACCGCCACTCGGGCGAAAGGGTGCGCGCCAGCCGAGAACTTATGGATCGTCACCGGCGAACATCTGGTCGAACCGATTCAAAAGCAGTTACCCGATCTCGATCCGGCTCGATTAATCGTCGAACCCTGCGGTCGCAACACCGCCCCCTGTATTGGACTCGCCGCCCTGCAGTTACTAGCAGTTGATCCCGACGCGGTCATGCTCGTTCTCCCTGCGGACCATCTCATCACCCCTCTCGAAGAATTCCAGCGTGCCGTCGAACGCGGAACCGAGTTGATTGAGGCCGATTCAACCCGTTTCGTACTCTTTGGCGCAAAACCGACCTTTCCCTCCACCGGGTTTGGTTACATCGAACGGGGAACCGAACTGGATCGGTATGAGCCCCCCGCATTCAATGTCGCCGCTTTCCACGAGAAACCGGATCAGCAAACCGCCGCACAATACCTGGCTGCCGGTCGCTTCTACTGGAACTGTGGTATCTTCCTCTGGCGGGCCGACCAAATCCTCGCCGCCTTAAGAGAACATCAACCCGATCTCTATACTCATCTAGAACGAATGCAACCGACGCTCGGTACGGAAGCCTGGCAGGCGAGTCTTCAGCACGAATTCCCTCGCATGCCGTCGATTTCCATCGACTACGCCGTGCTCGAAAAGGCGGAAAACGTCTGTGTCATTGAAGCCCCATTCAACTGGGACGACCTGGGGAGCTGGCAAGCCCTCAAACGTTTGCTTCCCGCTGATGAAAAAGGGAACATCATCGTCGGACAACATACTGGGAATGCACAGAATTCGATTATCTATTCCACGCGCCCTGATCAACTGATCGCTACCATTGGTCTCGAAAATTGCCTCATCGTACAAACAGACGAAGTCACCTTAATCGCCCGGACCGATGACGAACAAACGCTGAAACAACTCTTGCAAGAAATCGAAGAGGGAGGGGAGCATGAGCGATACCTCTGAACCGACTCCCTTTCCCACTACAGGCCGCTTGCTTGGAGTGGACTTCGGTACGAAACGAGTCGGCTTTGCTGTCTCTTCAATGGATCAAAAATATTCCAGTCCACTGATCGTCTGGCAACGTCAATCCGAACAGGGAGATGCCCGCTTTCTTAAAAAGCTCGTCGCAGAACACGAAATCGTCGGTCTCGTCGTTGGGCTCCCCGTCCATATGAGTGGCGATGAAGGAGGCGTTGCCGCTCAGGCCCGGGCATACGGTGACTGGATGGCGGCGACAGTCAACCTTCCCGTCTGTTACTGGGATGAACGCTTCACGACCGCGTCCGCGGAAGTCTTGCTCTATAGCTCGGACATGAACGCCAAACAACGTAAGGAAAAGATCGACAAACTCGCCGCCCACCTCATGCTCCAATCCTTCCTCGACACGGACGATCGCAATCAAGCCCCGGCTTCATTTCCAGTCAAAGAGTAACCTGATGGGTAGCCCAGACAATCTCGCAGAGTTGTCTGGGTTGCAAAGCAACACAAAGCGTTAAATACAGTATTGCTAGAATTACTCCCCAGACAATGCGAACAGGATTGTCTGATTCTCCCAATTTAGTTTGTTCTTAGCAGCGAAATCTCATCACAACGCGTCATTCCCCATTCACTCAAATTAAACCTCTCCGCAATCTCCCGTAACGTCAACTGTTCCACCGGATGTACATAGTCCGGTTCCAGTTCTGCCAACGGGACAGCGACAAACGGTCGCTTCAAAATATCTGGATCAGGAATAGAGCGTCCTTCCAGTTCGAAGACCTCGTCATTATACAAAGAAAGATCGAGGTCAATCGTCCGGGCCGCATTCTTATTCTTCGGATCGCGTACACGATTTAAGGCCGTTTCGATTTTCTGTAACCCATCTCGCTTTAACTGGGTCGGTGAAAGCTCGGTTTCGAGTAACACAGCGGCATTAAAAAAATCGGCCTGATTCGTGTCCCCCACCGGGGCACTCTGCCAGACGGCAGAAACAGCTCGAACGTCACCATACACTTTCAACAGTTCCACCGCGCGAGGTAAATTCAACTCCGGTTCAATATTGGAACCGAGACTGAGACAAGCTTTGTTTCTACGCGGGTTCGACATCACTTTGGTTCCGCGTAATACTGACCCCCACCGATCGCGCAAACCTCAGGGCTCCTGGCTTTTCAACACTCACGTGTACCCGCTCCACCCCTGGAAACCTCAGGCAATGTTGTGCGACCTTCTCAGCCAAGGTTTCCACCAGTTTGTACTGTGACTCTTCCACAAACTGGATAATTTCCTTGGTAAGACTTCGATAGTTCACCGCGTCGTCAATCTCATCCGATTTGGCCGCTCGACGAGTATCGACATCTAATGTGAGATTGATCAGCACATCCTGTCGATTCACCCGCTCGTCAGCATTGATGCCGATGATCGTTCGCAGCAGCAAGTCTTTTATGACGATTTGATCACTCATTGTTCATGTTTCAATCTAGTCATTTCAGGTTTCAAAATCAGAGATGTTCTCCGCCCGTCACATGCAGGATTTCACCGGTGACAAAAGGGGCTTCGAGCAAATACCGTAGCGCTCGTACCAGTTCATCGGGACTTCCAGTACGCTTAAGTGGAATCGCTTCCGCTTTCTGTTCGAATTCTTCGACCGATCCACCCGGAGGAGGAAGAATCGCCCCCGGAGCAATCGCATTCACTCGCACGCGCGGAGCCAGTTCCAACGCTAGTGTTTTCGTCAGTTCGAGCAGACTGTTCTTCGCCAGAGAGTAGGCCAGATACTCTCCATCAATCTTTTCCGCGCGCCAATCAACAATATTGATGATTTTTCCGTCGATGTCTTCCGGTAATTGTTTGGCGAACTGTTGTGACAGAAAAAAAGGAGATTCAAAATTGATCGCCGTTGTTCTCGCGAGTAATTCCGGCGACGTTTCGCTGAAGCAAGCTGCCTCAAAGATCGCCGCGCTATTCACCAGAATTGAAGCGGAACCCAGTTCTTGATTGCAGAAGGAAAACAGTTTCTCCGCCGCATCAGTCGGATGACGCAAATCAGCAGAGCAGGGTAGAGCCGTTCCTCCCATCGAGCGGATTTCTTTTACCGTTTCCTCTGCTTCAGCTTGAGACGAACCATAATGCACGACGACTTTGGCTCCCCACTCCGCCAGAGAGAGCGCAAAGGCCCGACCGACGCGAACAGCGCCTCCCGTCACAATTGCGATCTCCCCTTCCAGTGACATCTGTATTCACCACTTACGAAATTAATCAGGCTTTAGAATAGCTCTGTGAACTCTTCTTCCAGAAATCCCACGAATAACGTTTTCCCTTTCACCACTACAGGGGCACGCAAATTTCCATGCGGACCAAGCATATGCTTTAGAAGTTCGTCATCACTGGGAGAGTCTTTTTTCATATCGAATGCGTATAACTTCTTACCTTTGGCGATATAGACCTTACTGGCGGCCTGAGCCAGCTCCAGGGCTTTTTCGCCATCATAACGCACCTTGTTCGCGATGGTCAGTTCTTTCACGTTCGCCTCCTGATCTTCCAGAAAGGCCTCCATTTTCTTGCAGGTGTTGCAGTTCTTCCGGTGATAGTACCAGTTCACAGTCGTTGCCATGGTGGTTCCGTCTTAGCATGTTCGAAGAGAGATGAAAAAAGAATCGTTCCCTATTGTAACAGGACCCATCGACATTTTTTAGACCCAACCCTGCCTATCGCCCACGGGGCACACCTCTCCTTTTGAAGAAATCTCCAAGAAAAAAGGCACCCCTCTTTCGAAGGGTGCCTTTTGATGTAACATTAATTGGAACTGGTTTAGTTCAGTTCTTTGACGTAGATGTTACGGAAGTAAAGCGTATTGCCATGATTCTGTAGTTCAATCGCACCTTTTTCGATTACAGGAGAGCCATCTTTCTTCCAGTAGTTCTCCAGAACAACATCATCTGCAACCAGTTTATCATTCAAATAGATCGTCACTTTCTCGCCACGCATAATGATGTGGAACGTATTCCATTCTCCCACGGGGTTGTCTGCTTTCACCAGCGGGAACCGTTCATGATCTTTGTTATTCCATAACGATCCCGAACCTTTTTCGGCACCATGTTTGAAGTAACCGGGGAACTCGGTATCCCAGATTTGAACTTGCGGTGTACTACGAAGATAGATACCACTATCTCCTTCAGGCTCGATCTTCCAATCTACATAAAGTTCAAAGTCACCGTAATCTTTGGCCGAACAAAGTGACTTACCTTTACCATCAAACAACAGGACACCCTCTTTAACGCTCCAGTGCTCGTTCATCAACTTGTCAGCTTCAGCCTGAGCTTTGGCCCGTTCTTCTTTGCTCATTTCCTCAAGAGCATAAGGGTTTCCATTACCGACCAGCCCTCGCCAGTTGGTCAAATCCTTGCCGTTAAATAACGCGGTGAAGCCTTCCGGAGGAGTATTCAATTCCCCTTCAGCAAACACGAAGGAGGCATTAATGGTAATCAGCAAAGATAAAGTGAGCGTAACCAGCTTTTTCATGATGGATTGGTTCCTGCAAAATTTTGTTCGAGGAAGGAAGGTCAGATCGAACGAAGCGTCATCCGCATGCCGGGGTGTTTAGGGTAGTGGGACAACCAAGTTACCCAGGCCGGGAAATCGAGACAGCTTCAGTTCGCAAGGTGGGCAAATTCAATTCTCTTCGAGTGTAGCCGGTCCCGGTAGGCGTTGTGAATCGTCGACACTCCATTTAGGGAGACTTTTTCGACCGAAACATATCGAAATAGCCTAAAAAAAGAACCTCCGAGCCGCATGGCGGGGAGGTTCTTTCCCGTTTCTCAACGATTTTCTGCATCTCGGTGCAGAGCATTTTGTGGGGGACCAGTTTAGTTCAGTAATCTGGATTGAGGTCGGATCAAACTTTCCGAAATAATCTCAGACCTCAATCTCAGAGCTGAGGCTCCCATTGCTTCCATTCCAATGAATCGACTCTCCATTTCATCGATTAGTCATAAATACCGAATGAAAATCCTGGTCCGGAGTAGTAAAAACCATTCCCCCGATAATAGTTCTGGCCGTAATAGGGGTAATAGCTATACGGAGAGTAGTAATATCCTCGTCCACGGTAGTAGTTATTATGGTTCCACCCTCGGCGATTCCATCCGTTGTGATGTCGGTAACTTCGATGATGTCGATAACCATCGCCCGCTTTCGCTTCATTTGATTGGGTAACTTCACCACCCACAAAGAATAGACTTGCGATAAGTGCAGAACAGAGCATTAAACGTTTCATGGCGTTCTCCTTCTTTCTTATAGCATCCGAGTCGAGTCGGACTTTTTTAATTGTCAGGGGGTTCTGCTTGGAAAGTTATGCATGCGGCGCGCCAATGGCTACGGACGAGTCATGAAGTGATGTTGTAAGTCACGTTCCTAATGGGCTTTACGGGATTGTAATTTTTTCACGTAGACCAGTGAAATCTAGTTGAATGAAACAACAATACAGGTACGAATCGACTTCTAATACCTCAGTCTGGTTTCTGATCGGTCAGCCTGCTGAAAACCGTCTTTCCTCTTCAATTCCCAATTGGAACAAACACCGAAGTTATGCATAGAGCTTTGCCTGTTAACTCTTTTTGATAATCGATCACAGCGCAAGAAAAAACCTCGATCTGAAATCAGATCGAGGTCTTAAGTGCGAACACAGCTCCTCATGCTCTTTTAAGTTTCTGTTGTAATTGGCAGCAGAGAGCTGAACTCCGCGTTGTCTACTTGTAAATTCCGAATGAGAATCCCGGGGTGTTGACGGTGACGCCTTTGCCGTAGCCACCGTAACCGTAGCTTCCGTAGCCATAACCACCGTAGTAGTGGTTGTTGTGACCGTGGAATTTGTGACCGCCGTTCCAGTGTTTGTTACCGTTCCATTTGTGGTTGTGATTGTGGAAGTTTTTGTGTCCGCCTCCGTTCCAGTTCTGTTTGAACCCACCTTTGTTTCCACCCCAGTTTTTTTTACCCGCTTCTGCGGAATCAACATTAGCAACACAGAACAGACCAGCAACGACAGCAGCGAGTAGGAAGAAGCGTTTCATGATTAATTTCTCCGTGAAATTGAAGGGTTGAACTTCGTATTGAAGTCAGTTGAGTTGTTTGATGGCATAGTTAAAAGCACACAGCGCGCCATCAAACGCACTTCAGGAGAAAACAATCTGTAACCTGTCTGAAAATAGAGACTTAACGTTTTTCCAATTTTATTCTGGCCCCAGAACCAGAATGCCAAAGCGCCCACAATATGACTCAATCGACAAAAACAGTTGTCATAATGAACACGCTTTTGTGATTGATTCACCGGGCTCAGACACGAGTACCCATGAAAAAAGCCACTCGCGGATAGCGAGTGGCTGGTGGGCGGAAGGTATTTTTGGCTGTCGTGTTTGTTATCAGGTCTTACGTGGAGAGCGGCGAAGTTTTTCACTTCCTCCAGTGGCGGAGCCCCCTTCGTTTGGTTTTCCGATATTGTTTTCGACCGATTCCAGGAGAACTTCCATGGCGAAAGGTTTCCGCAAGTAGTCCACCGCTCCCAGCATTTCTGCATAGGCCTTGTGGCGTCCTCCTTCGTTAGCTGTGATCATGATCACTTTGGGCGGAGTTTCCAGCGATTTAAGATGCTCCAGGATGGGAAAGCCCCCCATGCGGGGCATCATCATGTCCGTAATCACGAGATCCGGGTGCTGTGTATCAATCTGCTTTCGGCCTTCGAGACCGTTCGAGGCAGTCAGCACATTGTATCCGGCGGCTCCCAGTACATTACTGAGTGTCGAGGAAATTTCACGATCATCATCAATGATCAGAATCGTTTGTGGTGTCGGCATCGTTTTTCTCAATAGGTGGGTCCGGCAAAACGGCCCGGTTTGGTGGCAGCCGGAAGGTTTGGTGGGTCTCTCAAGGAGGAATGGTAGGCTGCGTCCAGCAGCACAGCAACACCTCGATTCCGGGTTGAGCACGTAATTGTCACGGTTCAAAACCGGTTCGACCGGGCATCTCTATGGTACTGAATGAGAACGATTCCCCGCAATTACCCTCTCTTAAAAAAAGATAAAGCCCTCCAAGTACCGGGTTATTCGCCGGATTCGGACAAGAATCTACAGGAGTTTTCTGCCTCAAGAAAGTGGATTGAAAACCAGTCCAGACAAGAGTTTCGGGTAGAAAAACGTGCTTTTGGGAGGCATTTTTTCCCGGTTCGAGGCAATCTCGCGAACATGTTCAATTCCGGCAGGCGGAACGAGCACGGCCAAATCGCAAGATTTTGAAGCCATCGCCTCATTCACTTCGGACATGAGATGAACATACTTCCATGAGGGCTCAGCCCCGGCAGTTTTGTCGGCAAGTGAATGATTCAGAACCAGCTTGTGCAACAAACTGACACCAAGTTCACGCCACGCCGGGCTTTGTTCGGCAGCAAGTTGTTCCATAGGAGAACCATCCGTTAACTCGGCCAGCAACCATTTTCCATCTGCTGCTGTACCGAATCCGAGTACGCCTTGTTCTCCGGACATTTCGATACTCTCCCAGGTCTCTTGGGCGCCAGCTTCCCCTTCGCCTTGAGGGGTAATCTTGAAGTTGTTTTCCAGCAGGCTAATCAGTTCTGGTTGTGTGAGTGCCCCCAGACCACTGAAAAGACGATGAGTAGGTAGAATCGCCAGACCTGGGTCCGACATTCCAACGAACATCATCAACACGTTATTCGCCGGGTGGTTTTCTGAATCAAGTTTCCCTTCCTGCTTTAGCCATTCACGATAGTTCAATGCGGTTTCATACCGGTGATGACCATCCGCGATAAAGATTGGTTTCTCCATCAAGACTTGTTGTACGGCTGAAACAGCGGCATGATCGGAAACTGGCCAGAAGCGATGAATCACGCCGTGCTCATCTGTGGCCACAAATGGTGGAGCTCCCTGAATAGCCTCTTCCAGAATTTGTTGCGCCTGCTCTTCCGGATCGGGAAACAATCCGAAGATCGGAGAAAGGTTCATCTCGCAATGTTGAGTTAGCGCCAGACGATCTTTTTTAGGTCCAGGCAAGGTTTGCTCATGTGGATAGACTTGACCATCGCCGAACTCTTCCAGTCCGCATCGACCCAGAAAACCTTTGCGCAAGTAATGTGTTCCTTCCCAGTCGAACTCCTGGTGATAGACGTAGAAGCAATCTTCCTGGTCTTGTGTCAGGACACCATCTCGCTGCCAGTTTTTCAGAAACTGGGCGGCTCGTTGATAGCGATCTTCAACGGAGGAATCTCCTACTTCCTCTCGGTTCAGAATCAACCGAACTACGTTGCACGGATGTTTTTCGTACAGTTCAGCCTGACCTTCTGCATTGATGACATCGTAGGGAGGAGCCGTGACATCAGAAAGATCACCCACCTGGCCTAAATCGTATCGCCAGCCTTGAAACGGGGAAATTTTCACCATAATTCTGTTCTGCCTGTTGTTTTGAGCGGAAAGCACAAAGGCTTTCAATATAGAAAACCCGCCGGATTCTGCAGTCTCTTCGCCCTGATTTCAAGAGATTCCTACCAGTAGGAAAAGTGAACCGGCGGCTGGTTACCACTTGAGGAGTCGGTATCATACAATGGATTTTGCAGAACGAACACCGGCAGAGGTCCTCGATTGAAAGGAACCTCTACTAAAACCGAGGGGTCTGATGTCGAAAACACCAATTGCAGAGGGAAAATGGCCGTTACCCGGGTTTCTGAACATCGGCTTAAATAGCGTTTGGTGAGTAATCGAAATTTTGTCCACTTCTTTCCGTGTAGAGACGGAGTCTGATCTTACTGATGAATATTGTCATTCTTGGTGCGGGAACCGTGGGTACCTCAATCGCAGAAATGCTCTGCGCCGCACAGCATAATGTCTCTATTGTCGACTCCTCACGAACCGCCTTGAATGAAGTTGAAGAGCAACTAGATGTGCGGACGGTGTTCGGTTCCGCCTGTGATGCGGTTACGCTGTTTCAAGCGGGCATCTCCAGTGCCGACATGTGCCTCGGCCTTTCGAGCACGGATGAAGTCAACCTGATCGGTTGCAGTATTGCAAAGTCAATGGGAGCCACGCGGAGCATCGCACGCGTCTTTGATCACAATTTTCTCGATAATAGCACCTTCGATTATCGTCGGCATTTCCAGATTGATCAGATCCTCAGCTTGGAACATTTAACCGCGCTGGAACTGGCCCGATCTATTCGTATGCAACGCCTCTTCGCAGTGGAAAACTTTGTTCGCGGAGGGGTCGAAGTACAGGAGTTAGCCGTTGAACCGAATTCAAAGGCGGTCGGCGTTCCTCTGAAAGATCTGCAACTTCCGCAAGGGGTGCGTATCGGCTTGATTTCGAATAGCGAACGAGCTTTTATTCCTGGGGCGAACGATGTCATTCATGCCCACGACCATGTGACTTTAATTGGCGAATCGGACACCTTGGAGGAAATCAAAAAACTGTTTGAACATCGCGCCCCAACGAAAACAAATATCACGATTGCCGGAGGAGGTGAGGTTGGCTACAGCCTGGCGAGGTTACTCTCTCGGGGGCGGTTTAATGTGACGTTGCTGGAGGCAAACGCGGAACGCTGCGCCTACTTAGCAGACCGGTTGGAATCGGTAACAGTGTTGCAGGCAGATATTGCTCGACGTGCTGAACTTGAAGAAGCCCGAGTGGGGAAATCGGATATTTTTATTGCCGCCACCGGGCGCGATGAAGACAACATCATCTGTGGTGTTGAAGCACGTGAACTCGGCTGCGAGCAAATTATGGCCGTGGTCCGGCGGCCTGATTATGTCAACGTCCTCGGCAAAGTGGGAATTGATCTCGCAGTCAGCCCTCGCGAAGTCATGGCTCGGCAGATTTTTGGGCTCGTCGAAACTGGCCCGATGATTGGGCGTTCCGATATCTGTGGAGGAGAAGCAGTCGTTTGTGAACTGGAAATCCAACCAGGAGTCCCCGTCACTCAGAAACCCCTCGGTGAAATCTCGCTACCGGGAGGGCTGATTGTGGCCATGGAACGGGGAGGCTTTGTGAAAGTCCCTGGAGCAAAAGATCAACTGCAAGCCGGCGATGTCGCCGTCGTGTTAATGCCCCAAACCAACCGGGAAGAAACGCTCACATTCTTCCAATAAGGTATCGTACGAGCCAGCCACTCACTCCCCACCCACCAGCCACTC
>JAGQQC010000077.1:10817-13369 GCA_020426395.1 Planctomycetaceae bacterium | reverse complement strand
TAAAACACTTTTCAGTAGAATTTTTTCGCGTGTTTAGTCTGTTTCGTGGTTAATAAAAAATCTTGGTGTCTTGGTGCCTTGGTGGTTCAAAATAAATCTTCAAGTTCATCTAAACTGATGTCGCTCCCTAAAACTTATTTCCCTTCCCCCGGTCCCGACCAGGTCGCCGTGCCGATGGCGAAGTACTTGTTGACGAATGGGGGTTTCTTACGGCTGGCGTACCAGATGCGGAAGGAACCATCCGCATTGCGAATGACCGACTGGCTTGTCGTGTAATGTGATTCCCAGGGACGCTCGGGATCGGGACGCAGGACCGGATTATGCGGGTTTCGGTGCCATTCAATTCCATCGAAGCTGGCCGCCATCCCGATGGCCGTTTTGCTCGGATGCTCCGACCAGTAACTGCCGTACCACATCAGGTACACGTCTTTGACTTTCATGACGTACGGATAAAACAACCGCCCTTTTTCCCAGGTCGCAGCTACTTCCAGAATAGGCTCGGGATAGACGTCCCATGCTTGGCCATCCGCGCTCACTGCCGTACGAAAGCACCACGGCTCTTGGGAAACATCGGTGTACCACAAGCGATAATGATCTCCTTCCCGGATGATCGTCGGTGCATAGAGATTATCGAGGAGCGGGCCTTCTGGTTCAGACCAGGTGATACCATCCACGCTGGTCGATTCATACAGCCCGTGATAACCGGAAGGGTCCGTAAAGTTGGTCGAACTGAACCACATCCGCAGCTTTCCGTCTTCACGAATTGGGGTTCCGTCTGGTTCCCGCAATACGGTAGCGGTCAGAATTGAATGCTGTTGATCGCCGAATTTGAAAACAGGGTTCTGTTCGTATTTCGTAAAGACTTTTCCATCCGAACTTGTCGCCAGACCCAAGTCGAAGACCCGCTCTTTGACGGCCCCGGTTGAGCCGCTGTACCAGAGTAAGAACTGATCTTTATTTCGAAGAACACAGGGAGCAAAGAGATGTGTGTCATCAAATTTTCCTGCTTCTCCCAGTGAAATAACGGGTCCTTCCGTATCCCGCTCCCATTTTTGTGGCTGGAGCCATTGATGTAACTCCGGCGGAATTTCTCCTGCATGCAGCGATGTGGCCAACATTACAACGGTAGCGACGACCAAGTGAGTCCAGATTGCTAACTTCATCAGGGAATCCTTGTTCTCTCAGTTGCTGGTTGGCTTAATCTGGCCAACGAGGAAATAGTTGTAATGGCTACCGAAGGGGCCTTCAGCTCCCAGCACGTAGATCTTGTCATCGATGATGACGACACCCGGATCATTGAACACCGCACCAGGAGGCAAGCAACCATCGATACGCAGCCAACGGTCTGCTTTGAGATCATACGCCCAACAGAGATCGGACCAGACCATCGAGTTTGTCACAACTTTATCCCGAGACTGCATCACGCCGCCGGCAAGGATCGCATAGCGATTATTGTACAAGGCCCCTTCCCAGCCAGAGATTGAGATCGGCGCGGCGGCTTTAGCTTCCCAGTGATCTTCATCCGGATGATAGCACCACGCTTCATTAAAGCGATCAGCGCCAACTCCTTCTTTCCAGGTAACTCCGCCGAACAGATACAGGGCTTGTTTGTCCGTTACGGAGGCTGTCCAACCTCGTGCTCCCGAAGGGATCGGAGTCCGCACTTGCCACCCCCGTTCGGGCTGATCCAGATCAAACAGTTCGGTCGTATCCCGAATGGTTTGATGGCTATACCCATTTTGCTGCCTGTCGTATTCATTGCCTCCGATTACAAGCAGTTTGTTCCCGACACTTCCCACGGCCATGTGCGTCCGCGGTACGTTCAGGCTGGCGAAGACTTCCCAGGCAGGCTGTTTCGCGGTGAGATTGATCCGGAAACAGTCGGCATAAGGCCGGTAAGAGGGTTCTTCTGTCTGATTGATTCTTCCACCTCCCATTACATAAAAGTAATCACCGAGCACAATTCCGCGTGTGTACTCGCGACGCTCCGGCAGGTTGGGGAGTTCACTCCAACTGTTTGACTTGGGATCATAACATTGCGTCCAGCGAGAAGTGCGATTTGTCTCGCGGGTCTCTGTACCATCTCCTCCCGGAATGAATCCTCCGGAGACATAAATACGCCCAGCATGACTGGCCATGGCCAACCCACTGATGCCGGCATAAGGCCCTTCTTCAACCCAGGGGAGCTGCTGCACTTCCCATGCTATCGAGCCGAACAGAGGAAGTTCCTCATAACCCGCGGGTAAATTTTCTGAAAGAGGGGGATCGATTTTCTTTCCCTGCTTGGGAATCGCACGCTTGGCTGGCGGTGAAATTTCTTCAGCCGAGACTTGAGGAGAAATACTAAACAAGGTGGCTACAATCAGAATGAAAAATCGCATAGATTCGCTTCGCTTAAAGGAGTTTCTCAGGTCGCTCATTATGATCTTAGCTTAACAGACCGGAAGGCGGGTAAAAAACCGTCTCTCTGAAAAAGAACCGGTTTTAATCGCTGTGGCGTTAGCTGGCCGATGTTGCCTGGAACAGGTAAGAGATTCCGAAGGTCTTGCCTG
>JAGQQC010000077.1:0-10807 GCA_020426395.1 Planctomycetaceae bacterium | reverse complement strand
AACCCGTATTTCAGGCGGATTTTTTGGGTGAAAGTTTGAAAATCCGGGATCAGGTTTTTCGCTCTGGTAGGGGATCCAGTAGAATAATATCGTTGTTTATATGGACTCGCCTGTACACCCTACCGACTTGCCCACCCGTCATGTTGTGCTCTTCTTCCTTTCTACTGCGTCTTCTCTTGAGCGGAATCATCGGATTCAGTGCGCTTGATGCAAGTGGGCTGTCTGTTCTGAACGCTGCTGAGCCAGTGATTGATTTCGAAAAAGAGATCCGCCCGATCTTCGAAAACCACTGCCTGCATTGTCATGGTGAAGAGGAACGAGACGGCGGTTTACGATTTCTGTCGCAACAGGACTTGCTCACGCTCAATGATTCCGGCGAACCGGCGATCCAGATTGGTAAAAGTTCGGAAAGCGAACTGATTAAACGGATCACGGCTACCGAAGACGAACGAATGCCTCCAGCCGATGCTGATGACCGTCTGTCGGAAGAACAAGTCGCGTTAATCAAAAACTGGATCGATTCCGGAGCGAACTGGACAGATTCGGGTGAAGTGAAGACACACTGGTCTTACATCAAACCGGCGAAGGCTCCCCTTCCCGAAGTCGCCCAGGACTTACAAGTCAAGAATCCGATCGATGCCTTCATTCTTGCGAAGCTTCAGGAAAGTGGCACTCCTCTCCAGCAGGCACAACAGGCTGATCCAGCCCGATTGATTCGCCGAGTCTATCTCGATTTGATTGGCTTGCCCCCTTCTCCGGAAGAAGTCGATCAATTTCTGGACGATCCTTCCGATGCTGCATACGAGAAAACCGTCGATAAGTTACTCACCTCGCCGCGCTATGGCGAGAAGTGGACACAGAACTGGCTGGACCTCGCTCGCTACGCCGATTCCAACGGATTTCAGGCGGATCAACTTCGAACAATGTGGCTCTACCGAGACTGGGTGATTGCTGCGATCAACAATGACAAACCGTTCGACGAATTCACTGTCGAGCAACTCGCGGGCGATTTACTACCCGACGCAACCTGGGAACAGAAAATCGCCACCGGGTTTCATCGCTGCACCACCTGTAATGTGGAAGCGGGGGTTGATCCGGAAGAGAACCGGGTGAATCAAATTATCGACCGGATCAATACAACGGGGACCGTCTGGCTCGGAACGACCTTGGAATGTGCTCAGTGTCACAATCATAAGTATGACCCGTTCACGCAGCAGGATTACTATTCGCTGATGGCGTACTTCAATAACACGCCGTTGGAGGTGGAGCAGGAAGGGGACACCGTTACGTTCAACTTCTATGGTCCCAAACTGGCCAAGCCCTTAAGGGCAGAGGACCAGGCCCAATACGATTCCCTCCAGGCTCGACGGGCTGAAGTCGAGACAGAACTGAAATCGGTTCGGTCGGAAATGAGCGAAAACCGCGTGGACCTGGAAGCGAAAACAATTCAAGTCCTTTCCGCCAAAAAAGATCTCAGCGATAGCGAAGAGAAAGTACTGGAGAACCTCAAGTTTACTCCTGAAAAACGTTCTTCGCAGCAGAAAGAGTATCTACAGGAATATTTCGAAAAACAGAGCGAGCTCATTCAGGCTCTGAAAAATGAACTGGCCAATCTGGAGAACCAGTTACAGCAACTGGAACCGCCCACTTCACTGGTGATGGTCGAGCAGAACGAAATGCGGGAAACCTTCATCTTCAAGCGGGGTGACTTTCTTTCCAAAGGGAAAGAAGTGACCACCACAACTCCTGCGGTGCTGCACCCCCTGGCGGAAGATCGGGAGGTCACCGGGAACCGATTAGAGTTCGCCCACTGGTTAGTCTCGTCCGACAATCCGTTGATTGCCCGGACAACCATTAATCGCTGGTGGTCGAATTTCTTTGGGCATGGAATCGTAACCACCCTGGAAGATCTTGGCAGTCAGGGGGAGGATCCGACTCATCAGCAACTGCTCGACTGGCTTGCGGTCGAATTCATGGAACAGGGCTGGTCTCGCAAACATATTCACAAATTGATCGTCCTGTCCGCGACGTATCGGCAGTCCTCCCAAGTGACGCCCGAACATTTACAACACGATCCCGCCAATAAACTGTATGCCCGCGGGCCTCGGTTACGGCTCTCAGCAGAAATGATTCGGGATAACGCACTCACGATTAGTGGGCTGATCTCTCACAAACTCGGCGGCCCACCAATCTATCCGCCGCAACCGGAGAAGATCTGGAAACATGTGGGACGTAATGCTCCGAAGTATGAAACCGAGACTGATGCCGATCGGTTTCGACGTGGTCTCTACGTGATTTGGCGGCGTAGCGCCCCCTACCCAAGTTTTATCAATTTCGATGCCCCGGACCGGGCGAGCTGTGTCGTCAATCGATCTTCGACCAACACACCCCTTCAAGCGCTGACTTTGCTTAATGATCCGGCTTATGTCGAAATGGCCTGGGGGTTGGCGGACCGGCTCGCTTCGGATGAAACGCACCAGAACCTGCGCGAACGCTTGGCCTACGGGATGCGCTTGGCCGTCTCACGAAATCCGAGTGAAGCGGAAGTCGATCAACTAGTCCGCCTCTATGAAACGGAACGAGTTCGTTTTGAACAAAACTCGAAGGAAATGGAAAACCTGGCACTTCCCCAAGTTCTAAAAATGAAATCATTAACAGAGAACTCAGCGACCCGGGAAGAGCTAGCAGCCTGGTTCTATATCGCCAACATTCTTCTCAATCTCGATGAAACGATCACGAAAGGGTAACGATGGCTTTTCGTAAACAGAGATTGAACACAACAGACTTGGCGCAACAAGCGGCCTTACAGGAAAATGCACTGATCCAATCACGCCGCAGTTT
The DNA here is from genome assembly GCA_020426395.1 of Planctomycetaceae bacterium. GTDB lineage: Bacteria > Planctomycetota > Planctomycetia > Planctomycetales > Planctomycetaceae > Polystyrenella. The sequence continues at coordinate 7,966 of JAGQQC010000077.1, read as the reverse complement.
CTTCCAGCAGGCCGGAATGGGGGTCGGCGGAATGGCCCTTTCCACGTTACTGGCGAATGAATCGTCCGCCAAGAACACCGCCTCACCCACCACATCTGAATTCAACCGCTCGACTCATTTTGCTCCGCGTGCCAAGAATGTCATCTTTCTGCATATGGTCGGTGCCCCATCGCATCTGGATTTATACGATTACAAGCCGGAATTACAGCGGTTGAATGGCCAGCTTGTCCCTGACCATCTGTGGGAAGGTTTACGACTCGCCTTCATCCGCAAGCAACCTTCGCTCTTGGGTAGCCCGTTCAAGTTCAAAAAGCATGGCGAAAGTGGTTTGGAGCTTTCAGAGCTCGCCCCGCATTTGGGAGAGGTAGCTGATGAACTGTGCGTGATCAAATCGTTGTTTACAGAACATTTTAATCACGCCCCCGCGCAACTTTTCTTCCAGACTGGTTTCGGACGCTTTGGCCGACCCTCAATAGGTTCCTGGGTGAACTACGGTTTGGGATCCTTGAATCAGAATCTACCCGGGTTTGTGGTTTTAATCACCGGTCAGGTGGCGGGGGCCGGAAACAGCCTGTGGGGGAGTGGATTTCTGCCGAGTGTCCATCAGGGAGTCGAATTCCGTTCCGAGGGCGATCCCGTACTTTTTCTTTCCAATCCGAAAGGGATGTCCTCAGATGATCGCAAAAAAATCATCGACGGGATCAACAGCCTGAATCAGTTTCAACTGGCCGATGTCGGTGACCCCGAAATTGCCACCCGCATTAAGCAGTACGAACTCGCCTATCGCATGCAGGCGGCTGTTCCTGAGTTGATGGATGTCAGTGGCGAACCGGAACATATTCACAAGCTATACGGTTCCGAACCGGGTAAGGCGAGTTTTGCCAACAACTGTTTGCTTGCCCGGCGGTTGGTCGAACGAGGTGTTCGCTTCGTCCAATTGTTTGATCAAGGTTGGGACCATCATGGTTCCGTGAAATCGAACATGATCAAAAAATGCCAACAGGTTGATCAACCGATCGCTGCTCTCATCAAAGATTTGAAACAGCGAGGCCTCCTGGAAGACACCCTCGTTGTCTGGGGAGCAGAATTCGGACGGACCCCCATGATCCAGGATACGAGCAATACGGGGCGTGTGAATGATCGGGCGGGTCGCGATCATCATAAGGATGCCTTTACCGTCTGGATGGCGGGAGGAGGCACCAAACCTGGATTCACCTACGGACAGACGGACGACATCGGATTTAATGTTGCCGAAAATCCGATGCATGTGAACGATTTCCATGCAACCTTGCTCCATCTGCTCGGTTTGAACCACAAGCAACTGACCTTCAAGCACCAGGGTCTCGACATGCGTTTAACGGGGGTCGCGGGGAATGTCGTGCACGATGTGATGGTTTAATTTCGACGTCTTGTAGGTGTGACGTCGAGGCTGTCGTGAAATCAGCGCACCCGTTATATTAACGTTCCGTCGTTGAACCTCTTTTCGTCTCTCTGGTGTTGGACCCATGCCCGCCAATCTCACCCCGCAATATCATAAAGCTGAAGAAGAATACCGCCGCGCTCAGTCAGCCCAGGAACAAGTCGAGTGCTTGCAGCGGATGCTGCAACTGATCCCCAAACACAAGGGGACCGACCGAATGCAGGGAGACTTGAAGCATCGCTTGAAAGAAGCCCGGGACGCCGCCCAGGCAGAAAAATCGGCTCCGAAAAAGGGAGTCAGCTACCGCTTCCCGCGACAGGGGGCCGGTCAAATCGTCATCGTGGGAGGTCCCAACAGTGGAAAAAGCCGGCTGGTGAAAGAGCTGACCAATGCGATCCCCGAAGTAGCCGATTACCCCTTCTCCACTCGGGAACCGTTGCCCGCCATCATGGAATGGGAAGATGTTCGATTGCAGTTGATCGACACCCCGCCGATTACGGCATCGCACCTGGAACCGTATCAGATCAATCTCGTGCGTACGGCCGATGCCGCTGTCCTTTGTTTTGACGGTAGTTCGGATGACAGTCCGGAAGCGACTGTCGAACTGCTGGAACAGTTGAAGCAGCGAAAGACAGTTTTGGCGCAGGAATCAGGATTTGTTGAGGATGATTTTTCCCGTATTCAAATCAAAACGTTGTTCGTCGTCACCCGGGGAAAAGATCCTGAAGCGAGTATGCGAGTCGATTTTCTGAAGGAAATGATCGATCTTCCTTTTGAACCCCTGTACGTCGAACTGGACAACGAAGCGGATCGAGAAATCTTGCAGACAAAAATTTTCGAATTACTCAATTGTATTCGCATTTACACAAAAGCCCCGGGAAAACCAGCCGATTATTCCTCACCATTCACTATTCCACAGGGGGGGACCGTCGAAGACCTGGCGTATGTCATCCATCAAGAACTGTTCGAGAGTATGAAATTTGCTAAAGTATGGGGGACGAGTGCCAAGGATGGACAAACAGTGGGACGCGATCATCAATTGTGTGACAAGGACCTGGTGGAACTGCATTAACGAATTGTTTAGTAGTCAGTTCAACTCGAATCACACCATCAGCATATAACTACCAACCATAAAGAATTTATTTCATGCGCCTGATTGGAAAGCTGGATTCTCTAGAGCAAGCCAGAACATTTGCCGAGTACCTGCTCTCGAAAAACATTCCTTCGAGTGTCGACCAGGATGAGTCGGGATGGGATGTCTGGATTGTCGAGGAAGATCATATCGAAACCGCTCGTGCAGAGCTGGAGGCATTCAAGCAGGACCCACAAGCAGAGAAATACAAAACAGGAGCGGTCGCTGGACGCAAACAGCTTAAAGTCGTTCAGAAACAACAACGCAAGCAGGCTGCCCGTAACATTGATGTTCGCCAGCAGTGGCAGCCGGTCCATATATCGCAGTGCCCCGCCACATTGTTACTCATTGGAGTCAGTGTATTGGTGGCACTTCTCAGCTCGAATGCCATTTTTGATGTAGGTGCCAAAGTTGATTCCGGTCCGATCCCCCTACTACGGTTTCTCAATGTCAAACAATTTAACATCGATAACCCACAGACTCTTTCAAGCTGGGTGTTCCACTCGGCAAGTCACCATGAATATTGGCGTTATTTTACTCCCATGTTCATCCACTTCGGGCTGTTACACATCATCTTCAATATGATGTGGATGCGGGATCTCGGCCCGCTTATTGAATCGCGGACCGGTTCCTTTCTGTTTCTGATCATCGCGCTCGCAATATCGCTGGCCTCGAACTTGGCGCAGTTCGTGATCAGTTCCTATTTGACCAATTTTCCGATGTTCAACTTCGGGGGAATGTCGGGGGTGGTGTTCGGTCTCTTTGGGTTTATCTGGCTGCGCGGCAAGTTTGACGCCGCCTCTGGATTATACATGCCCCCTCGACTACTCGTGTTTCTGGTGATTTACCAGATCATTTGCTTTCTGGGGATATTGGGGCCCATTGCGAATTGGGCGCACCTGTTCGGTTTCATCAGTGGTGCAGTGATCGGCGGAACAATCTCGCTGATCACCCGGGCACAGCGCTCCTAGTGATTCTTGCTGAACGCTTTTACTGAATCTTCCCGCGGCCGTGAATCGGCAGAATCGCTTCAACTTTATCGTTGCGGCAGGCAATGAAGTTGTCGTGTAGCGGAGTGGTGAAGTCGGCGTAACCGACAATCAGCTCAACCTTGTCACCGATGCGCAGTTCCTGAGATTTCGGTCCCAGCTCGAGCTCGCAATGTTCCGCCGACATGCGAACGACTTTGGCGTCGTCGTATTTCTTCGGGAGGGGCAGACAGATATCCGGGTTGATTGTTTTTCGCCCTGAATCGAGTACCGCTTTCCCCAGGTTGGGGCGACTGACCACGGTGGCGACCACCGTTAACGCATAATCGAGCCCGGAAACCTGACAGCGCTGTTGATAGAAGGGATCAGCAAAAATCCCCCCTCCCGCTTGCAGTTCCGTGACCCAGTCGAGGTCACTCGTGATCTGATAGGACCCAGTTCCTCCTGCACTGACGATGTCACAACAGAGCCCTTCTTTCAGAAGTAACTGCTGGCAATGCGCCAGTAATCCAACAGACTCGTTGATTTTTTCCCGTTTGCCGTCTGATTCTTCTATCTGGAGTAAATGGCCTTCATAACCCATGATTCCTTCCAGACGCAGTCCGGGAAGTTGATCGATTCCACGTGCCAGGTCGACCGTATCTCGTCCAGGACGAACCCCGACTCGATTCAGGCCAATATCGACCTCGATCAGCACACCACAGGTAACACCGTGTGCTTCACAAGCTTGGGAGAGCATTTCTGCCTGAACGTAATGATCGCAACCCACGATGAGATTATTATCCCGGCTGAGGATCGCCACTTTTTCCAGCTTGGGCCGACCGACAATCATGTTGGCGATCAGAATATTCCGAATACCGGCGGAGGCAAAAACTTCGGCTTCAGAGACTTTGGCTACCGTAATTCCATGCGCCCCAGCCTGAATCTGTTTCCAGGCGATGGCGGGAGTCTTGTGGCATTTCTGGTGAGGGCGCCATTCTTTTCCCCGCTCCTTCATAAAACTCGCCATCCGCTCGATGTTCGATTCGAGCACATCGAGGTCAATGGTCAGGCAGGGAGTGTCGAGTTCGAATTTATCGAGACCGAGCAGGTTGTATAACACGTTGGAGTCACATTATCTTGATAAGAGGAAACGAAGTAACCTATCGGGTGAGACTGCCGTTGTCGACAGCATCACCCGAGGAGAGCGAATATCGTGGATCGAAAAAAGAGCGAGTTCGGTGGTTATGCCAGAACTATTTTTTCACGACCAGGCAACTGGCGATCATATCGTGCAGCGCCTGTTTCTTCTCAGTCATACCAGCCATGATGAAACCGATGAGAAGTGTAAAGTAGGAAAGATATTTTGCGAATGTTCTTCCTGACGCGCGGCCAAAGCTGATTCGTCTTCCATCGAGGTCGGTCACTTTAAGGCCGAGAGCCCGTTTACCGGGAGTGGCCTGTGCTGCGGAGCTTTCCGAGGAGGCGAAGTACAACCAGAATACGAGTACTCCGAGTACCATCGAAATAATCTGGATGAAAACTTCGTCCTGAAGTCCGAGTACGGCCATGGAAAAGCCCAAGGCGAACCCGATGCAAAACTGGATGACGTTCATGATGATGCCATCGATAAAGGCGGCACAAAAACGGAGCCAGAATCCGGCGTAAACAAGGCTCTCCGGTCCCGACCCTCTGGTGCGGGCATATTCGGCATCATCATAGGTTTCGCTGTCGGGATCGTATTCTTCGTCGTAGGGAGAGTAATCCGTATTGGCAAATTCCAACCCCTTCAACCGATCAGCAGAGACCCAATCGCTCATGTCTTCCTTGCGAACGTGATCGTTCGGATTGAGTGTTCCCGCGACGGCCATTTTGCGTAAATCATCACTGGTAACGGGCCCATGTTCTTCACCATTAATTTTGTAGTACCAGTTAATGGGGGCCATTGCCGTCTCCTGAAGTGCTGAGGTTGAGGGGAGAATTGAGGGTAATCAAGTTGTTCTCGCAGTTTCTGTTTAGCGAGAAAGGTTATTTACGAATGACCATCGTACCGGAAAGCAAGTCGTGCGTCGATTGTTTCAGGCTGGTAAAGAGGGCCGTTAATGCACCCAGACCACTCAAAACGCCGAACGTGATCAGGAATTTCATCAAAATCCGCCAAAGAATACGGAAGAAACCGGCGTGATCGCCATCTGTTTTCACAATCTTGATACCGCACATCATTTTGCCAATCGTTCCCCCGGCCCGGCTCCACTCGAAGACCAGGTGATACAGGAACGGGAGCAGAATCAACAGTACGGAGGGGATCAGCAGCGCGTCGAGGTTTTCCATCAACACGGTACCCATTTTTTCGAGTTCGGCCTGAATGACTTCCTCAGAGCCCGAATTCAGTTTGTCCACGTCGACTTTGCTGGCGATCATGTCCAGGAGTGACACACCCGAAATCATCAGTCCGACAGTAAACCCGCCCAGAGAGAGAATGGTGTCGATCGTGGAGTCGATTACGAACGCAAACCAGCGACGAATGATGCCGGCGGGCTGGCCGCTTTCCAGTGAAGCAGGAATATCGGCTCGATTCGCTTTGGCAGGTTTCTCTTTTTTCGCTTTTGTCGTTTTGGTAGCCGGCTTTTTCGAAGAGGGTGCTGTTTGGCTGAATTCCACTCCGCGCAGACGATGAGCTTCTACCCATTCCTCCATGCTTTCCCGACGGACAAGATCGGTCGGATCAAGTTTCCCCCGGGCAGCCATTCGCCGTAAATCAGCACTCGAAACAGGGCCATGTTCCTCACCAGACTGCTGGTAATACCAAAGTACTTTTGCCATTGTCTCACCTTATGGGGGTCTCACCTTATCGGGCGTTGTTGAAAAATGTTCTGGAAGCAACAGAAATCAAACCCGGGGGCACAGATCGATTCTGCCCGGAGCAGGAGACAAGCTGAAGTGCGTCACCAGCCCGGTTGTGGGTGAACTTAACCGTTTTCCTCTCAAGCTAAATCAGAGATAGGCCGCCTCAAATAAGATCAGTCGCTATCACGATTTAGGTTGGTGTCGGTAGTTATTTCACCCTCAGACTAACCGATCAAGAGAGCATTTACCACTACGGAAATCAGAGTGGAAGCGGGTTTCTTCGGGAGTAGGAAACGATTTCCCAAGGGATTTGGATCACGACAAAACGGTAATTTCAGGCCACATCCGAGTTAAACGGAATCGTGCCCAACTCTGCTTCGGTTTCGAATGCTTCTTCCTCACCCGGGGATCGGAACTGGTCGATAATCGCCAGGAGCGCGGGGAGGGTAATCAGCGACACGAACATGCAACTGCCGATTCCAATCACCAGCACCTGTCCGACGCTATACAAGCCCCTGTGGGCGGCGACCATCATGCTGCCGAAGCCAATCATGGAGGTCAACGAGGTTAACACGACGGCATTCAGCGTACTGGCCGAAATTCGATATCGTCCCGGGTTCAATCGGAAGTCATGAAGAACATGCACACCGTCGTCCACGCCAATTCCCAATACAAGCGGCAACACAATCAGGTTGGCCGGGTTCAAATTCACTCCCCAGAGGGCCATGATTCCAAACATGAGGAATCCTCCCCCTAATGGTGGCAGCATCGCCAGCAATGCCTCCCAACTGTGATGAGGATCGAGCACGAAGGCAAAGAGGAGCGACATCAAGGTAAACGCGCCGAGGATAAACAGTGGCGAAGAGGCAAAAAATGCATCGGGGAGAATCAACGCGCCGATGCCGATTAAAAGCATGGGAATCAGAAACACGGCCCATTTCTGGCGGGCTTCCAGAAAATCGATCAGTAACACCAGACAGATCACGGCCAGCGAGTAAAGCGCGGCGATCTGGTAACTGTCTGAAATTTGCTGCGCTGCTTCAAAGTTTTGCAGTGGAGTTCCCGTAATGGAGGGATCTACTGTCCGAACTTCCTCCACAAACCGAGTGAGCGGTTCAATATCCCACACCTGTTCCTGAGGATAAACCTGCAATAACCACTTTCCATCCGGGCTCAGAAATCGAGACGTGAGTGATTTGGGCAAATCAGTAATGCTGACCGGTTCCGGATTGGATACGGCCGCTAAGCGGTTCAATTGCGACAACAATGTTTGCAGGTTCCGATGTTGAAACTGGGCCAGCATCGTTATTTTCTGTTCGTTATTCCAGCGACTCATGACCTGCCAGAAGTGTCGTAGTAATTTCCGAGTGGGAAGTGCTTTCTCTGCTGGAAATGATTGCCGGAGTTGATCATCGAGTTGTAATGACAAATACTCAAGAGATTTCAGCGAAGGACTCGGTAACACGGGAGTTGTTTCCGGAAGCGGCCCCAGGAGTGCCCGGTAGGCCTGCACCATCAGGCGTGTCTCTTTCGAAGGATAGGGGGGAAGTTGCGAGGCGAGTTCTTCGACATGAGCCACGGTAGGAAGTTGTTCGAATT
>JAGQQC010000076.1:5705-13544 GCA_020426395.1 Planctomycetaceae bacterium | reverse complement strand
ATGGGGGCACGTTATTTCTCGATGAAGTCGGAGACATGTCCCCGATGACTCAGGCGAAACTGTTGCGAGTTCTGCAGGATGGAACCTTCGAACGTGTCGGAGGAACAGGAATGATCAAAGCCGACGTCCGTGTGATTGCCGCCACAAATCACAACCTGCAAGAACTTGTGGATGAAGGGCAGTTTCGAAAAGACCTGTTTTACCGCTTGAGTGTCGTCACGATTAAGCTTCCTCCCCTACGCGAGCGGGGAGACGATTTGAAACTGCTCGCTGAGCATTTCTTACGTCGCTATAGCCCGGAGTTTGCCCGCATAATTTCTTCCGTTTCTCCTGAAGCACTCCAATCTCTTCGCAGCTACTCCTGGCCAGGAAATGTTCGCGAGCTGGAAAGTGTCATCAAGCAATCTCTCCTCAAGGCGCGAGGAAGTATTCTGCTGCCAGAATTTCTTCCTACCCTGGGTGGCCCAAAACCGGAACTGTCCGATCCGATCGACGCCGATCTCGATAGTTTCATCGACCAGCGACTGAGTGCCGGTTCAACAGAACTTTATTCCGAAACAATCGCTTGTGCTGAACGCCATCTTCTCCAGAAAGTTCTTGAGCAAACAAAAGGAAACCAGGTGCAAGCGAGTGCCATCCTTGGAATCTCCCGTGTCACTCTCCGTAACCGCATTCGCTCGCTCGATATCAATGTGGAACAGTTCATGTAATCTGATCTGCACATCTGATCTGCACATGGATTTTCGTTTTCAAGCGACCTCTGTTATTGAATTAATGCTGCCTCGACCACCAGTCCAGGCCCAAAACCAAGCATCACGCAAGGGAGTTCTGCCTTTGCCTGCTGTAACCGTTCCATAATAAACAAAACGGTTGGTGATGACATATTGCCTAGTTCTTCAAGCACTTTTTGGGAGGGGGCTACCTGTTCCGCCGGCAGATTCAAAGCCTCTCCTGTTGCCTGTAAAATTCGTGGTCCCCCGGGATGGATGATCCAGGACTTAATCTGATCCACTTGTAACTGGAATCGACTCAGCCATTGTTCGATCCAGGCGGGCAATGAATCCTTGATCAAACCAGGGACCTCGGGAGAGAGTCCCATCTCAAAACCATTGTTTCCAATTCGCCAACTCATCATCTCTCGGGAATTCGGAATCAGGTTGGAACCGTTCGCACTGATACTCCAGGTCTCCGTTGAGCGAGCTTCTGTTCTACGTCGTCCCACCAAGGCCGCGGCGCCATCGGCAAACAACGAGTTCGCTACAATCTGTTGCGGATTCCAACCGTACTGATGATGCAGACTGCATAGTTCAACAGCACAAACCAGAACACAGGCTTCCGGGTTAGCATCGGTAAAACCTTTCGCTACCCGCAAACCATTCAGTGCACCGTGGCATCCCATAAATCCGACATGAGTGCGGGCTGTTTCACTGGACAGTCCCAGCTCAATCATCAGTTCAATATCAAATCCGGGAGCCACAAATCCGCTGCAAGAGACTGTGACCAGATGCGTAATCTCCGCCGGGTTCACATTTGCCTGGTTTAACGCCTTTCGGGCTGCCTGAATTACCAATTGTGGTGCATGACTTTCGTATTGAGCCATACGGGCTACCGTATCTGGCCCCGGGTCATTACTCGTGTTGATTCGATAATAAAACGACTGACGATCTTCCGTTCCCGGACCGGGCGATTCGAGCAACACACTATGGCGGGATTTAACCCCCGACCGGCGGTAAAGAGCCACCATTTGCCGTTTTTGTTTGTCATCGTCCAGACAAAGCTCCTTGGCAATGTCAGCCGCATCAGATTGTTCGATCAGATAAGCAGGGTTGGCAGTGCCAATCCCGAGGATTTCAAAACTCATAATAGGAACAATCATCTGGAGAAAAGACGTGATAATGAACGAAACAAGACAACGCTTAACTATTAATTGCGACGGGCTTTACTGGGTCATTGAGGTGGGTGATCACAGGTTGAGCCAGCCAGGGAAATATTCTGACGGCTGACAGGGCAAGTTCGACCGCAATCGAATGACGTGAGACTCGCGCCAATCGGCTACACCAGCGGTAGCGATGCCGTATTTTCTGATGATACAACCGGCCCCATTCTTCTTCCGCTGAACGATCCCAATGAGCAATCCGCTCACTGATCAGAGAACTCGCTAACAGTCCTCCTGTAAGAGCACTTGAAACACCTTCGCCAGTAAAAGGCTCCACATACCCAGCCGCATCACCGCATAAAATTGTCCGAGGCAATGTCGGTTTCTGCATCCCGCGGGTTAATGGAACCGTACCAGTCCATTTCACCTCATTCAATTGATTCAGCTCGGGGAACCGTGCTTTATTTAATATCTGCTGAATTAAGGCCGCCGGTGAATCGTGTTGTTTGAGATCGCCCGTATTGAGAGCCGCGGCGATATTCAGGTTACCATCTTCAAGCAGGACTAAACCGACATAACCTGCTTGTGAAACAGCCATATAGATCCGACCTGTTTCGAAATCTTGAGGAGGATCGACTAATAGCCCTCCGATTCCAACCCGGGATTCAGGTGCAGACCTGCTTTTGGCAAGTGGATAATTCTGTAAGGCTGAATTGCTCAATCCATCCGCCAATACAACGAGCCGTCCAGTGACGACAACCTCTGGAGCATCATTCGTTTTCAAGATCACTCGACGCCGTTCCTGGCAGTCTGTTAGATCATCCAATGTCGCCGTCACTCGCGCGAGGAATTCTGTTCCGGATTCGATTGCCGCCCGAAGCAGCATTTCATCCAACCGAGTTCGACTTAGGACAATTCCTCCGGGAAGGTTCAGTGAAACTGACTGACGTGAAGTATTGACCAACAGATTCTTAATCGGAATCGGGTCCGCCTGTTGAACAAGGCTTTCCAGGTTAACTTCGCGTAGAACGCTCAACGTTCGTTGATTCAGACAAGCACCACATATTTTGGTACGCGGAAATGATTTCCGGTCAACCAATAATGTTTTCAGACCGCTGCGAGACAACTCCCGCGCCGCAAGCGTTCCTGCGGGACCTGCTCCGACGACAACGACATCCCAGGCTTGGTGCATTGCCGCTTCCAGAGAAAGAGTATTCGCGACATTCATGCACTCTTTCTCCAACTGAGTAGAAAACGTTGTGGCCAGTGATGAGTGATCTCCACGGGAGCCATGCCTGCCTCGCGGGCCTGCTCCCGTGCTTCCTCGGTAGTATAGGCTGATTGTACCGAAAGTGGGCCATCCACATGCACAATTGAGGAACGACTTAACAACCGACAACCTAGATAGGCCAACCAGTAAGCCATTCGAGAGCGGCGCAAATCATTGATCAGCACCATCGATCGAGTTGCTGCTGCAATCTTCTTCAAAAATTGAACCGCCTGTTCATCGCTCAAGTGGTGCAGGAAGAGCGAGCACATAATCACATCGTAGTCTTCAGGAATAGACTCTTGCAGTGCATCCAGTTGAAAGAAATCCACATTGAGTTGTTGACTGTTTGCCTTTTGCTGCGCGTACTCAATCGCCACCGGATTGAAATCACTGCCGGAAAACCTCAGCGGAAGTTGATTCTGTTGCGCCCGTTTGACCAATCTGAGAACGACATCTCCCCCCCCACTCGCAATATCCAGAACCTTCAGTTCCTTGTCGGGATGCTCCAGAGAGAAACGCCTGAGTGCCGGCCAGAAAATTCGATCACTTCCACTGATCCAATTAATTCGCTTCAGACCTTCAAGCGCCAGATGATGTTGCCCTTTATCTAAACCGGGCTGATCCATCAATTCTTCAACATTTTGGCGTGCGCTGAAATCCATCAATCTTCACTGACTATGCAAACTGGAAGAGACAGTGAGAACGAGACGATTCCCCGACTCTCATCCTGCTCTGGGGAATTCATTGTAGAAGATCCGAAGCTTAATACCTATACCTCAATCCAACCGAAAGTGAATTTGGACAGCCTATTTCCAGTCTGTTGGCCATCTTCTTTCCAACACCGACATTAAAAAGTTAAGCGATCGGTTTTAAGCAATAATATCGTGGATAGGGTGACCGTGATCGATCTCCAGACGCTTGCGCCCGGGGATTTCGAGGCGGTGGGAATCGAGGCCAAGTTGATGCAGAATTGTGGCGTGTATGTCAGTTACATAATGTCGATTCTCAACAGCATGGAAACCGAGCTCATCCGTCGCTCCGTGAACGACTCCCTTTTTCAATCCCCCTCCGGCCATCCAGACAGTGAAACCGAAGATGTGATGGTCTCGTCCATCGGAATTTTGAGTTCCCGGCGTTCGTCCAAATTCGGTGGCGAAAACAACCAATGTTTCCTCAAGCAAACCTCGGCGATTCAAGTCGGTCAGTAATCCCCCAATCGGTTGGTCAACTTGTAATGCATTTCTACTATGTCCCGCCTTGAGACCGGAATGAGAATCCCAGCGACCTGCACCACCCCCACCGTGCTGAATCTGAATAAAGCGGACGCCTCGCTCGACCAGCCTGCGCGCCGCCAGTAATTGCATCCCGAATTCGCGGCTGGTTTTCTCGTTCAGCCCATATAACTGCAGTGTTTCTTCTGTCTCAGAAGAGAAATTAACGATATCCGGAATCGCCGACTGCATTCGCCAGGCCAATTCATATGAGCGGATGCGTGCCTCCACACCCGGATCCTCAGGATATTCAGCTCCGCGCAACTGATTCAGTTGACGGCTCAAGTCGCGACCAATCGTTTGAGCTGCCGGAGAAATGGGAAGTTCGGGGTTAGCAAAGTCGAGCGGGTTTTTCGGGTCGACTCGCAACGGTACGGCGTCATGCAGAGGACCGAGATAGAGACCATCGCGGCTGTTCCATTTGGGCCGAGTCCCCATTGAGATAAACTGTGGAAGATTCTCATTAAGTGATCCGAGACCGTAGTCCACCCACGCTCCGAGAGTGGGGAAATGACCATCATTCTGATGCCGACCGGAATGGAATTGCGTCTGAGCACCATGATTACTATCCGTTGTCCACATCGATCGTACAAAGGCGAGTTCATCGACGTGCTCGGCAATATGTGGAAACCAGTCACTCACTTCAATCCCACTTTCGCCGTGTTTGCGATATCCAATTTGCAAAGGATAGATTTCGTTTCGTTGGTTTCCATTCGCATCGGGGACACGCAAACGTTCGATGGCGAGCTTTTCTGGATTCTGAACGTCTGCAAAAGGAGTTTCCGCAATCGTTCTCCCGGCGAATTGATTCAATGCGGGCTTGGGATCAAAGCTCTCCATGTGACTCACGCCCCCATTCATGAAGAGCCAGATCACATTTTTAGCACGTGGTGTGAAGTGCGGACGCCCACTCGGCAACGCCCACGCGGTCTCCGCGGCCACAGTATCGCGATGTAACATTGATGCCAGTGCAATGCTTGCACAACCTGTTCCCAGGTTCGACAGACATTGACGGCGAGTGATACTCGGGTTGTTACTGGCGGGGGTTATTTGGAAATTATTCAATGTCCACTACCTCAGCGTCACGAAGTCGTTGTGATTTATTAATGTCCAGATGAAGTGAGAACGCGCTTCCAGCGTTGAGTTTCCTGCTTCCTGCTTCCAAGCCTCGAGTGCGTTCAAGCTCGCTTTAATTTCCTCATCGTTCGCTTCGATTCCCAGTAGCACGGCGAATGCTGTTTGGACGAAGGTGGTGTCCTCATCGTCTACCGTGGAAAGCTGAGCCACAATCGACGAAGCCGATTCCAAAACAAGCTTACTATTATTCAAGGCCAAAGCCTGTTGAGGCTGGATGCTGGACTCCCGACGGTAACATTCACCAACATCAGCCGAATTAAAATTCGCAAGAAATCGGTCACGACTATCAGCGGAATGGAAAAAGTAAATACTTCTACGGGTTGAACTCGCCTGTTGCTCACTTTCAACGGGAGGACCTCCCATTGTGTCATCCAGCTTACCGGCATGTGCAAGAACTGAGTCACGGACCACCTCCGATTCAAGCCTTATTGGCTGACGATGCCACCAATAGAGATTGTCCTGATCTTTCTCTATGTTCCCCTCAACTCCACGAGTAGAGGAAGACTGTCGGTAGGTTGCCGACATGACGATCAACCGATGAATATGTTTCATGCTCCATCCACTGTCGATCAACTCGGAGGCGAGCCAGTCGAGTAACTTGGGGTTCACTGGAGGAGCTGATTTCAGACCAAAATCAAACACACTGGAATGCAGCGGCGATCCCATATGTCTGGCCCAAATGTGATTCACTGCCACGCGGGCAGTTAACGGATTTTGAGGATCCGTGATCCACTTGGCGAGCATCGTGCGACGCCCCGTGCTCCGAGGTGCAAAACCGACTTCAGCATCATCTTTGGTCGATACAGTAAAGCGAGTCGGAGTCCATTTCGCGCCGCTCAGTAAAGCGTATCGATAATGGTTATGGATCGGTTCTGAAAGCTGCTTCAATTCTTTTTCAAGTGACTCATGAGCCTTATCTAATTTTGACTTTGCTTCCTGTTGCTTGTCCTCTTTGGCGTGGTAGAAGTTATTCTCTGCATCTGCGATCTCTTTTCGAGCGCGAGCCACCTTGACTTCGCGTTCGGCTTGAATCGCCGCGCGGGCTAACTCTTTGTCAGTCGCATCCTTGAGAATCCCGGTCTCTGTGTTGCCGGCCTTCCATCCCGCCTGCAAGGCCTTTGCACGACATTGAAGACTTATGAGTTCCGCTTCAGCAAGTTTCAGCGCCGCGTGAGCAACCTGTAATTTAAGTTGTGATTCTTCGCCTGATTGATTGTCGTTTGCTTCTGATTTCTCCGTGAGGCTCTTAACTTTGGCTGCCGACTCATCAATTTTAATTTGCGCCTGTGTCACATAAGCCTGGATAACCCACTCGCGACGTTCGGGCTGCCAACTCTCCACAGGCAGATCGACAGGTTCAATGGCAAATTCCGAAAACCGAAACAGTTCCGGAACATTCGGTTCAATGACTTTCGACTTGTCAGGATTCCGTTCATCACCGCGAATAAGTAGATAGGTCGGCTCGTCGACCATACCATCGAACACACGAGGAATCGCATCGATATTTACATCCGATTGACCCGGCGCAATATCGAGTCGGACATGATAAGGTTCGAAGAACGCCCGCATCGCGTAGTAATCCTGCTGGCTGATCGGATCAAACTTATGCTCGTGGCATTTGGCACAATTGGTCGTCAGACCCAGGAATCCCTTGCTGACGTGTTCAACAACATTGTCCATCCACTCGGTACGATTGAAGATCGTCCAATTACGGGCCAGGTAACCGGTTGCACGTAGTTGATCCAAATCGTTCGGATGCAATTCGTCAGCGGCCATCATCAATCGAACCATCTCGTCGTACGGCTTATCCGCATTAAGAGACTCGATGATCCAGTCGCGCCAGTGCCAGATGTGCTTCTGACTATTTCTCAATTGACCATTGAATCCAGACCAGTCGCTGTAACGCCAAACATCCATCCAATGTCGCGCCCACCGTTCTCCATACCGGGGATCTTCCAGTAATTCATCAACCTTCCGCTCATACCAACCAGATTCTGGAGATTGTTGGATCGCCAGGACCTCTTCCGCTGGAGGCGGGACTCCGATTAGATCGAAATAAAGACGTCGCAGCAGGACAATGGGTTCCGCTTCCGCTTGGGGAGTCAGACCGATCTGTTCATGCTGATCCGCAATGAAATTGTCTATGGAATTCCTGGTCCATGTCGTATTACTTACGGGAGGTAATTCGGGACGAACGAGTGTGCGAAATGCCCAATGATCGCGAGGGTCACCAGGAATCTCTTCGGTAGGTGTCTCTGCTCCCTGATTGATCCAGGTTTGAATAA
>JAGQQC010000076.1:0-5685 GCA_020426395.1 Planctomycetaceae bacterium | reverse complement strand
CTCTGCTGGAGGCATGCGTTCGTCTTCTTCTGCCATGATGCGTTCGAGCAGAACACTTTCATCGGCCTTACCCGGGATGATCACCTCGCCGCTATAGCCCCCTTGAAGCATTAACTCTCGGGTTTCGAGACGCAATTCTCCCTCTTGTTTTAATGCCCCATGACAGGAATAACATTTCGTAGACAGAATCGGCTTGATTTGTTTCAAGTAATCCACTTTTTCTGCGGCCACAAGCCCACTGTTCGCAGTGAAGGCGAATCCCAGACAGCCGATCAGGGTTAGAAGTCGGTTCATGAACAATTTCCTATCACCCTTTCGTGATTTTTCACTCGCTGATCGGCCATCGGTGCGATCTTACTCAGAATTGGATGGTTACAACGGATATGGTGGGAAAGTGCTTTTCGAGCAGCTTGCCAGTCTTTGTCCAACAGGGCGGTTAAGATATCACGATGTTGTCGGGCCGTTTCGAGTGATATCTGCCGATTCAGATCTTCCCATTCGAATAGAATCGCATAGTAGGGGCTATGTCGGTCAAAGAATTCCTTGATGTAGGCATTACCCGCCTTCTCAACGAAGTAGGCATGTAGAGAATCATCGACTGAGGGAAACTCTTCCTCAGAGACAGGGATTACATTCCCTGCTAGCATCGATTGAAGATCCTCTGTGACAAGATGCGGACGGGCCAGTTCCAGTGCCTTTAGCTCTAACACTTCTCGAACTTCGAGGAACGCCTGCATATCTTCCTGGCGAAATGGACGCACTCGCCAGCCTCGTCTTGGAATATGATCAAGCATTCCCATGCCAGCGAGCCGGTGTAATGTATTCCGAATGGCCGAGCGGCTGATCCCGTATGTTTCTGCCGTTACCTCTTCGCGCAGATAAACTGGCTCCCCCTTCAAGCTGAGCCAGACGAGATCATGGGCAATCGTCTCGAAAGGATCGTGGGGCGGTTCGGGGATTTCTTTCCGAGAACGGCGGCCATTCCATTTTCCGCTCGGTTTGAGACGGCGGTTCGGCCCCTTCTCCAACACACCTTCGGCAATCAATTCCTCCACAGCCGTGCGAACCGGTGTGAAACTGACCCCATAATGATCCGACAATGCATCCAATGTTAATGGAACGGACTGACCTTCCGCGGAGGTCAATCGAGCTGCGAGGTCTTCTTTGATATAGGTTGCGATACTCATACAGCCACCGTACTTGACTTTGTCAACAAAGTCAAGTACGGCCTATATCCTGCACTGAATAAAACCGATCAGGCTTAGAAGCAAAGACGAATTAACGTCATTTCAATTTCAGCCAGCTAGACTCAAAACAATAATCACTCTATCCACTACATCATTGATAATGCGTCGTAATCGGACACGCTGGCATTGTCGAGGCAGGCGTGAATGATTTCCTGGGCTTTGGGGTCGAGGTCATCTTCGAGATACTGACTGATCTGTTCATGGAAGAAGGTGGTCAGCATTTTGGCCCCTTCGTCATAGCTCGCTTCGCCCACTTCTGGTTGGGTTTCGACTCGCAGGAACCAGTGTCCAATCGTCTGACTTTCTACCTGGATTGTACGAGGGGATCGACCCAGTAGCGAACAACGGGAATCGAGAACCTTACCTGGAGCGAAAGGAGCGGTGCCACGTCGAGCCAAATATTCGCGCGTGATCCACTGTGGAGCAAAACCGGTTTCCCAGCATCCGATATGTTGGTTGGGAATCAACACAAACATCGTGTCGGGCGTGTTCATGATCTGTCTGAAAAGAATATTCGCCTGATCAACGCGACGACCAGTGGCGAAAGGCCAGTAGGAGCCGACCCCTTCACTACTCATTCCGTCTGTATCAACGATGGACGGATTCCCGTGACCGCGCGGTGCAACGAGCCGCCACAACCAGGCGAGGGATGGAGGCAGCAGGTGGAAGAGACCCATAATCCCATAAGTTGGTTTCTCCCGGGTGCAGGGAGGGCAACGAACTCCGAAGCTGCGAATATCAACTGTTACCGGTTCATCTACGATTCCTGGATACTCTTCGCGAGGAAAAACGACACGCGGGTTTGGACAACGCTTACCAGGTTCATCCTCAATGTGCTCCCAAATGAGAGTCGTCGAATTGGGAGCCGCTTCAATATTCAGGAACAACAAAGGCTTCCTGGGTTTGATTGTTAATGATTCCAGGTGTGGGTCGGTGCCATATTCCTTGATATGATTCACCCGCAGGAACCAGGCATGCTCGGCATCAATCACAGTCAGTTTTCGCTCTTTCGCCTCTTGGTGTTGTAGATCAGGATGACAGAGCGCCATATCGTCTGTCACCGGCCGTAACTCACAGCCACGCTGTAGCGCCACGTATCGACGTTCCCCGTTCACCAGGTTTTTTCCCAATCTTAAACGTCCATCGGGTTCACGATGCATGTGTTCGAGCATTTCGCTCTTCCCCCCTCCCGAGGCTCCCTCATGCATGATGGAGATGGTGTTATCGTAAGGAGTCACGACTTGAACGGTAGAACAATGGGCGGTCGTCCAATCCTGTTTTTCACCGAAGTTGAGTAGCATCCCGTAGACCCCCTTCTTGGCGGAAGGGCCCGGATACAGGTTATAGCTGTAAAGCTCATGCAGCTTATCGCGGCGATTATGCACGACCACCTGACGACCATCAAAATGAGTATGCCGAAGGGCCGGCGCGACGTAGATGATCGCTGAATGAGTATAATCCTGTCCCCGTTTGCGGATTTCCTCGAGTGGAACGATCCCTTGTAACATTGCCAGGCCGAAAGCAAAGAAAGCGGCGTTCGCGGGACAGATGGCAACGGCTGGCAACCCTTTTCCGGGTAAGCCGGCATCAAAAAAGAAGCAGGCCAGATCCTGAGTTTTAAGCCAGGCAAATGTTTCCTCACGAACTGAATCAAAGTCATAGTTAAAGCGGTCACGGAAAGTCTGTTTATCGGTCGCTCGCTCATCGGCAATCACCATGCAATCGGGATCACGACGACGCATGTACGGATCAGGATAATTCGCAGCGATCCCATTTTTGACTCGGCACACTTTCGCCTCGGGAATAAATCGTCCGTCAACATCGTAACCGACCGTGTAATATCCCTGATCGTCGACCAAATCTTCAGGCAGAGCCGCTTCAGCCAGTTCTTCCACACTGCCAAAAAAACGAACCGATTTCGCCTCAGACAAAATCGATTCCGCATAACGGGAGAGAGAGAGTTCCGAGTGTTCCAGGGTGATCATTTATATTCTCTTTCATGAGGGAGAGGGTTATTTGCAATTGCGGAGTGTGGGTCGCTGAATGAATCAGCACAGGCCTGTGTTCCTCGCCGCATCAAACCAGAAGAGTTCGGCTCATTCGATGAACGGGTGAAGAGTTTTTTGTGAGGAAGAGTCTCGGACAGGCACTATTTATTGGTAGAGAGGAGCCCTTAAATGTGGTGTACCAGACAGGCTTTCGGACCAATTCAACCTAAAAACAACAATTCTTGTACCAATGAAGAGACAGGCTGAACTCTTATTTACCGGGAAAGAGGATTCATGCGGGCACGACTTCCGACCAGCTAATCAAAGCTTATCAATATGTCAGTCATGAAATGCTGTAGGCCATTAATTCAAAGGGGATTACGTTCGTGCAGCACGAATCCTAAAACGACTCCGGGATCAGAAATGAGACGTATTCATGTGTTCCCACAGATCAAAGAAATGTGTGACCTATTATCTCTGAGGACATCCCCTGCTAATTAATCGATCAACTCCGCCAAGCCTTTAGGCAAATCGAACGAAAAGGTTTGGGCGACCAAGCCGGACCCACATCTTCGTTCACGACCATCTCATCGATGCAATTTCGGAGTCGGTTCCAGGATGTTGGAATCTGTTGACTGCTTGTTCCCCAACCTGCTGGGGGGGATCTCAAATCAACAACTCATCCTCTTCTTCCTTCCAACTGGCGAATAGGGAGTCCGTTGGAGCGGCACTTGGAAGTGTAGTGAGCTTGAAGTTGTCAAACCAGGTGAAAGCCTTATCAGCAGCGAGGCCGACGGAACCGTTGTAAATCGGCTCATCAAATCTTACGTCGATCATGTAGTAACCATTGATACGGAGTTCGGCGATGTCACCTGATATCCTCACTTCCATACGGTACCACCTTTCAGTTTGCAGTGGTCGACGAAAAGCCTCACCTGTAGTTGACCTTAGACGGTTCGTCCAGTCACCTTGGTAATGCCCGATGGTCAATTCATTCTGCCCAACGAACATTCCTGCGTATTTGAAATCATTTTCATTCTTGTAATCAAAAATGATAAATCCATCTCTCCATCCCGAAGAGACGTCATGCGAAAGAATGTCGACTTCGATGGAAAACCCTGATTTCGCTGAGGCGAGGTCGAGGGGAACGTAGGCGACGGAGAGCTGATCGTTCGACGAAGTGTTTGTACGCAGGACCGTTTTGCCAGCCCCTGCTACCACGGCCCAATTCTGTGGATCCTTATACTGGAAATAGTCGGCTTTGTTGTCATCAAAGTCCTCGTAATAATTCCCAGACACCGGGTGCCCATAAGAAACCCTGGAACCGATTTCCAAATTATCGAAGCTGGTATAGGAATTGTATCCTGCGACTCCGGCCGGTCCCTGGTAGATGCCATCCTCAAAGGTCGCCGAGAGTCGCCTAATACCATTCACATACAAGTCGACATCCAGTTCATCAATTTCCACCAGCAACGTGTATTCCTGATGTGCATTGAGGGAAAGCCCCAGCGCGTCTAGATCGTAAACGGCGAGTCTGTTCCCCCAGTTACCTTGATAATGCCCAATGACCCACTCATTCTGTCCAACGAACATTCCTGCATATTTGAAATCGTTTGGTCCCTGGTAATCGAAGATCAAAAAACCATCGTGCCAAACGTTGCTGCCATCATGAGCCGCTACTTTGGCGACGATTTCATACTTTGACGGCATTAGACCTTCAACATTTAGGTAAGCGACACCGAGACCGTATTGATTGGCACCGTTAAAGACCAGTTTCTGGCCTCCATTCTGATTCCTTACAGACCAACGATGTGAGCCAACAAAGTTTAATTCTGATGTATCGCCGGTTTCAAAATCATTCACATAAGGGAGTATCGATTGCTGTTTGGGAGCGGTCATTCCCGCGGTGAAGTTATCGAATTGGGTAACTCCGTTTTTGTTCGCGAGGCCGATCTTCGGAGAGGTGATCGGAGTTGCAAACGTAGTGGAGGTGATGACTTCTCCATCTACGGATAACTTTACCACTGAACCATCAATACTCAGATGAAGCATGTAGGGGGTATCGAGATTAATCGATCGCCCCACATCATCCCAGTCGATCTGACTTAGTCGATTGTTGAAATTCCCCTGGAAGTGACCGATGACCCATTGATTCTGTCCCGCAAAATAACCGGCATATTTGAAATCGGTCTCGCTTTGGTAATCAAAAATCAGAAAGCCATCAAACCAACGATCCACCCCACTCAGCGCCATGATTTCGGCGGACATTTCAAAGGAGGATGGCAAAGAAACAAAGTGATCCATCAAAGATATCCCCAAACCGTCCGTATCGGTGCTATCAACCTGATACTTTTCGCCGGTACGTAACCATTGAGCTGGATTTGTCTCGGTAAAGAAATCGTTGGTGGTACCGTCGAACGTTTGCAGGATGTCTACAAGGAGCTTAAAAC
>JAGQQC010000075.1 GCA_020426395.1 Planctomycetaceae bacterium | reverse complement strand
TATCGAATCCAGCTTGTTTCAAGACTTCATAGACTGACGTTTCCCCGACACCATGCAGCGGAGAAAACAGGGCAACAATGTCGCGTTCCGCGGAATAACTTAGTTTACAAACTTCACTCCAATAAGCTTGATCAAGACTATCATCCAGAATTTTGATCTTCCCTTCCTGAACTGCAACGGCAAATTCGATCGTCGGAATTTCCGATGCCTGATAGACCGCATCAATAATTCCTTGATCGTGGGGAGAAAGCACCTGAGCCCCTGAGGACCAGTAAGCCTTGAACCCGTTATCAGAAGGTGGATTGTGCGAGGCAGAAATCATCGCACCGACGTCGCATTTCAAATAGCGTACAGCGAATGATAGTTCGGGGGTCGAACGATGTTCGGCGAAGAAAAAAACTTCAAAGCCGTGTGCGGCCAGTGTCGTCGCAGTCAAGCGAGCGAATTCGGGGGAACGATTTCGGGTATCGTGGGCGATAACGGCCCTGCCTGGTTGACCGTTGTTGGTTTGCATGAAGTAGGTCGCCAAACCATGCGCCGACTCGGCAATGGTACGATCGTTGATCGTGGCGGAACCGAACTCCGACATGAGCCCACGACGCCCCCCTGTTCCGAAGTTGATCACTTCCCAGAACAAGTCATTCAGCTCAGCGAACTCTCCCGCATTCAGCTTCTGGAGAATTCCAGGTAGATATTGCTCATATTGAGGTTGCTCAATCCAACGAGTCAGATTTTCTCGGCTCGATTCGAGTAGTTTTCCCTCGGAGACCGCTTGATTGATTGTTTCCAGAGCCCATTTTCGCTCTTCAGTAAAATTTGTTCCCGACATTCCTCTGTCTTCTACTTTCTGCGGTAAATATCCAGCTCGCTGTTTCAAAATTAATGCTGCAAAAATGACGCTATCAGAAGCATGATTGCCCAGAGTACACTCGAACCATGCTCTCTATTTATATCTTCAAACTCACAGTCTTTGAAAATTAGGAGGGGGGGCTTTCTTGTTAAGAAAGTCACACATTCATCCCTGATTCCAGAAACTCCTACTATAACAGCCTTATTTGTCATCCGAAAAGGGAGTGAGAATCGTAATTCCCAGCCTTGGGATTAGTGAAACCGTTTTTAAGATTCAGGGTGGGTTGATTTAGAAGTTTCCGCGAAGAGATTCATCTATGGAAAGGCTGCCAAAAGGACCTTATATCGCGAACGATGGCTTTCAACCTGCCAGATTCCCGCTCGTTCCTGCTTGCAATCTCTCTGACGGTGGGTTTAGATAGAGCTGGATCTTCTTCTCCGATTATCCTGTATGGTCTATTCTTCGGGTCGTTTCACCTATCATCTCGTCCCACCATCAGGGCATCTTTGTTGATCTTCCTCTCTCTGTTATTATCATTTCAGGCAGACACCATTCTCTGTCTTTGTAAAATACAAAATTTCAAACTCAATTCCCTATTCCAGTGAGAATACGTGAACAGGATGAAAACTCTGTTTATGCTTTTCACGGAAAGACAAACAGCAATCTACTTGTGGAGGCTTCTGTATGGCAGGTGATGAGTTCCGATTTACCGGTGATACCGGTGCGGTAGCCCATCAGATTCTGGTCGTTGAAGACGATCAGGAGACAGCCACCGGTTTGAAAGCAGCCCTGGTTGCTGCCGGGTTTTCGGTTTCACTCGCGAAAGATGGTGGACAGGCTCACTCCACTTTTGTGATGCACAAACCGGATGTCGTTGTGTTGGACCTGATCCTTCCTCGTGAGAGTGGATTTGAAGTCTGCGAACGAATCAAAATCCTCGATCCACACACCCCAGTGGTTATTCTAACGGCGATCGAACTTCAGGAATCCCGCGTTCTGGCAGACCGTGTCGGAGCAGACGCGTACTTGAACAAACCATGCGATCCTGAAGATCTGGTGCGTGCCATTCGAGCTGCGGCGGAAAAATGCTGGGCCAAAAAACACCTTGCGCGTCCCACTCATGAGGAACGGGTCCGTTTTAACTGTCGCTGTGGCAAAAGGTTTAAGGTCAAAGCTTCCCACCGGGGGAAAAGTCTTACCTGCCCTATGTGTGGTGAACAATTGACCGTTCCCCGGTGAATACCGCAGCCATTCTACTGACGAAGGCTATTTTTCCTTGTTGCCTGTTGCATTTTTTCATTAAGAGTGCCACAGTGAAGTAAAGAAAGCCTTTCTCCGTTTCAACTCTATTCCTCCCATCTCCGGGATTCTCCCCAGCGTATCATTTCTATTTATTATTCTCATTCACTCCTGGTTGCACGGACACGTTTCCAATTGCGTGTGGGGAGCCTGTTTCGAATTGGATTAGTCATCCCTTGTGAAATTTCTGCCGTTGGTTCTTTCGGTAGCCTCGTACGTACTCTTAAAATTAGACTTATCTACTAGAAGCACTTCTGAAACCCTGCTGTTCGAACAGGTGTGTCCATGTTTTTAGACTCAAGGCCACCCGCAACCAAGTTTCTTTGTGGATTCTAGAAATCGGCCCAAATCCTGATATTGTGTTTGTCTTCTGCAGAGCGATTCATGCCTGAATTAATCATTAAATCCGGGAAGCACCAGGGAAAGCGACTTGTCCTTCCTCAATCCGAAATCATCCTGGGACGAGACGCTACTTGCCAGATACGGATCAGTTCTGAAGATGTCAGCCGCAAACATTGCCTGCTGGTCATTACCGACGATGGTGTTCTTGCTCGCGATCTGGAAAGCCAAAACGGAACTTTCATCAACGATGTTCTCTTGGAAGGAGAAGCTCTATTAAGCCCAGGAGATGAAATCCGCATTGGTCCGATGATTTTCCAGATTCCAAAATCGAAAAAAGCCACACGCCGAATCAATGTGAAAACTCATCCTGAGAACAGTAGTAGTGCTAAAGGGGCCAGTGATGCCGACATTCTTGATTGGTTGAACACCCAGGATGACATCAGCGGGGAAATTCCCTCCACGTCCGAATCGCTCTCGGATACAACTGTTATTCCCCACAGTACTTTGACTGGCAAAAAAACGGTCAGTTCCGGTTCCCACCAAAATCTGTCAGTGGCAGAAGAGGCCGCGGAAATTATCCGGAAACACTGGAAATCAGTGAAGCAAAAAGAGCAGGATCAGGAAAACGACTCCTGATTGCCGTCCCGGAGTGGCACTTCTTCAGAGGCTTCTGTTTAATGTCCTCTATCCGACAGAGGAAAATGCTCAGCGCCCCCCTATACCCCTCGTTTTCATTCAAGACCATTTCGCAAGGATTAAGGAGTCTCGACTATCGCCCGGTTTCAATTGCGCATCATTGGTGGGAAATATCGTCGCCAGGGGTTATTCTCCAATCCCGGTATGACGACCCGACCTATTACTAACCGGATGAAAGAGTATCTGTTCGAAGAAATTCGAGCTAACGTTCAGGGAGCGCGGGTACTTGATGCCTTTGCGGGAACAGGAACAATTGGTCTGGAATCGTTAAGCCGTGGCGCTGATTCGATTGTCTTTATGGAGCAAGACCACAAGGCTTTTGATTTGCTCAAACAGAATGTCGCCAAACTCGGGGTAGAAAAAGAGACCTTCTGTTGGCGAACAAATGTCGTCCGCAGTTCATTTCTGCCAAAGGGACACGAGAACTTCCTTCCTTATGACCTGATTTTCTTTGATCCCCCATACCCCATGGTGCCAGGACTCAAGGACCAGGATCCACTGTATAAGGCCTTGGTCCGATTACATAAAGATCAGGTGAGTGCGGAAAATGCCTTACTCCTGTTTCGGGCACCACAAAAAACTGACTTCGAGATCCCCGATATTTGGACGGTGGTCGATGAATTATCGGTCGCCAGTTCCACGATCTTTTTTTACCGAAAAACCGCTTCACTGGAACAACCCGTTGAAGAGAACAGTGAAGCCTCGGAAGCTTAGTTCGGGTTGTGTCTCCACATGCTTCGAATAAAATCTAGGACAGGAAATCAGTAGTATGTCAGTTTTTGATCGTTTCCGTCTGGATGGAAAACGCTTATTTATCACGGGGGGAAGTCGAGGATTGGGACGCGAAATGGCGCTGGCGATTGCCGAAGCCGGCGCGGATGTCATCCTGACGGGGCGAAGTGGAGAAAGCCTGCAAAAGACCGTACAGGATATCGAGGCGCTGGGACGAACGGCAATCCCTGTTCAGGCAGATTGCTCCGAACCGGAAACCTGTGAACAAGTCTGCGAGGACGTGTTAAAAGAACATGGGCCGATTGATATTCTGATCAATAACATCGGAGGGCGTCGGATTGATGTGCCGGTGGAATCACAAAGCCTGGAAGAGTGGCAACGAATTCTCGACTTGAATGTCACCAGCACTTTTCTTTGCACGCGTATTATTGGTGGATCGATGCTCAACCGCCCTACAGGAGGCAGGGTAATCAATATCGCCTCAATCAGTGGTCTAATTACGACACCCGGAATCGGTGGACGAAGTTATGAAACATCCAAAGGAGCCATCATCCAATTCACCCGCGCCGTGGCGACGGACTGGGCCAGTCGTGGAGTCACTGTCAATGCGATCTGCCCCGGCACATTCATGACTGAACCAAACCAGCGCTGGTCCCGTGAAAAACCCGCCTTGATTGAAAAACTTCAATCACAAATTCCGATGCAGCAATTTGGCCAACCGGAAGACTTGGGTCCACTTGCCGTTTATCTGGCCTCGGATGCCTCGCGATATATGACGGGAGCAACAATCGTTCTGGATGGCGGGGCCACGTTGATTTGAATTAGCAAAATTCACAACGGAAATAATCAGACCCGTTACGGTGCACTCTGTTCTAACAATCCAGGGAAGTATTTTTTAAGAGTCGATTTCAGCTTCTCGGGGGCTGATTCTTTCTCTTGCTCAAATTCCTCATCGCGGTCCGGGGCCACCGTTACTCCTTCAAGATCGATGCTTTTGATGCGGATCCCCTCCTCCCAGATATCCCCTTCCCGAACAAGTCGTGAACCAATCAAGGCCGCCGAACCTTTTTCACTTTTGATCAGAATCTTGGTTTTGGCAGTCCCCAAGGCTTCCTTCACCCGTTCCTGATCGTCTGGGGAGACAAATTCATCACCAGGTTGCATTTCCGCTTCCGTCTCGGCGAGTTTTTCCTCGATCGATTTCAGACTCTCTGTCTTAACGAATGGATCATGCTTCAGGATTTCTTCAAGCGGACTTTCCAGCCACTCTCGATCAGGTATGGGCTCTTCCTCTACAAAGATTTCTGCCACGGTCTTGTTCACGACGCTGTTTGATGCCTCAGGAGTTCTCGTTCGGACGACAGTGGTCGGCTGCTGTACTCCGACTTCCTGAAATGTCTCTTCAGAATCACTGATCTGGCTGTAGACAACCCAGATGAGAATTAGAAACAACACGGGAATGGCTGCCAGTTTCATTTTTTCGCGGGTCGCCGCACTGGAATTTGGACTTTGGGGGTTACTCATGACGTCCCTCCCCCGCCGAAGCAATCCGTTCTGTCTTTTTCACTGGCATGAAATAAATATGCAATTGCATCGCGGCATTGTATTGAGGTTTCCGGGCAAGTTCTTCCTGCTCCGATTGGCGCGTGGCGGACTTCGGGGTGATCGTCAGTTGACTGACCCGATTCAACCGTTGCAGTTCATGCATATCGTTCAGAAACTGGCAGATCCCCACATAGCTACCTTGGGCATTCAGCTTAATCTGAAGTTCGCGATACTCTCCGCCGGAGGAAAGTTGTTGGGGCTGATAATCTTGAATTCGGACGCTCGCATCACGAGCCAGCCCTGTAATTTGAGTCAAGAAGTCGACTTCGTGCGGCCGCTCAGGCATTCGCTTGAGTAGGTCGACCAGCTTCTGTTGCTGAACGGATAATTCTTCATGAACAACTTGATGAGCCGCGGCGATTTCCTCTTTCGAGTTTAATAGGACAAACAATTCCTGACGTTCTGCATCAAGTTCTGTTTTGTGTGTTTCTAACTGCTTATACCCGAACCGATAGGCTATCATCCCCGTAAGAATCAACACTACCACACAGGCAATGTGAATCCCGAGGTCTATCCATTTCAAATGATTTCGGTCCGTTGATGTTTTCACAATTTCAAAATCGTTTTGTCTTAGATCGTTGTGAGTGTTCTTGTAAAAGTATCCTGATCACAATTTGCATTCGATATTAAAGATTCGAAGCTGACGGTCATCGATCTTCTCCTCTTTAATCGAGGTTAACTCGACGGAATAAAACAGGCCTGTCGAGTTCATATCTTCAATGAACGACGTAATCGTCAGGTCATCCATCGCTAAACCATCCAGAACCAATGACATCTCGGTCGCCGGTTCATTTTCCGTTGTGGTAATGGAAGCTGTTCCAACAGAAGAAGCCTGAGTGGACTCCCGCCTGGAATTCGTAACCGTGGTCAACCGGAATGACATTAAATACAAGTCTCCATCCCGGGAAGCGGCTGCCTGGCTGACTTTCCCTAATGCCTGAAGTGGCATATTTTTCTGTTCCAGTCCCATTCCCAATTGTTGACGTTTGCGGAGTCGGTTTACTTCGGAATTGGCGAAATTCGTCTCGGCCTGCTGCAACCTGATTGGTCGAACTTCTGCCCGAAGTTGTTCGACTTGTTCAACTTCGTTTTGAACTTCTTCTCGAAGCACCAGGTAATAAGCAATCATCCCTCCCCAGAATAAGAGGAGAACCAGGCCCCATTGCTTAAGACGCAATCGAAGTAAAGATCGGGTAAGAAATCCAGTAGGAAGCAAATTCAAATTCTGACTGGTCATCAATGCCACCTCCGCAGAGAGGCCAGGGCCGCAGCTGGACCAAACAGGGGCACGAGGTCGCGATGTAAGGGAGTATCCAGTTTTTTAGAAAGCCGAAGTTCCCAAGGCCGCATGGGGATTTGCAGTTGAACAGAAAGAGGTTCATACAATTGGCGAAACAGGGCTCCTCCTCCAAATACCCATATCCGATCCCATTCCGAAAGATGGGTGTTGGTGCGGACATACTGGATCGTCCGATTCATTTCCTTTTGAACCAGCAAAAGGTAGTCCTCAATGACAGGATTCAGTCGCTTATTTAATGCTGACAGAAATTCTGTGGAACGGCTTTCATTCGCTAGCGAAGACTGCAACAGGTTCCAGCATTGGCGTTCGCTGACATCCAGTTCCTGCGCAAGCCGTTTGAGAAAAACCTGAAACTGGCAACCCTTAAGGGTGCGTGAATAAAACGGTTTTCCCTGCTTTAGAAAAAGCAATGTCACTGTGGAATAACCCCAGTCGAGAGCAACTGTTGTTTTATGTAGGATCCCGGGATCCATCATCGTTAGCGCCCGCGCAAGACAAAAGGGGAGCCCATCCAACACGCGGCAATGAATTTTTGCTCGCTCCAACGCTTGTCCCACGGCGTTTGCATTACTTTTGGCAATGGAATAAACCATCAGCGACTTGATGTCATCGCTCGTATCACTCAATTCTGCGTCTGGTTCCCAAAAATCGAAGATCACATCTTCCTGATATTCAGTTATCAGTTCCTGGTGAATCATCTCTTCGTATTCCTCGCGTGAGGAATCAGGAAGATTCATGACCCGATAATCGGCCGCCGATAGCGAGATGAGCGCGGCTGCCTGTCGGTTTTTCCATCCGGTTGAAAGCGAAACTAACTGGGAAACTTCAGAACTTAAAACCGATGCGGAAAGATGTTTTTGCTGCCACAAACCGGATTCACAAATGGGGGCAAATTGGATCTGGTTGATTTTCCAAATCCCGTCCTGTTGTTCTACCTCAGCCAGCTTAAGCGCACTTCTTCCAATATCGATTCCGATCCAGTTGCTTCTGGCAGCAAACTGTCGAGCAGAAAAAGGAGCGAGTAAACTTGATAAGAAAAGCATGGTCAGCAGAATCCATTCCCGGAAATTAAGGCATCCGGAATATTTCCCGGATCAGACAATCCTTCGTCTGGTTAGCAAAGCGGCTAGGGCGTGCTTCCTATTTTCTTTTCGATCCGCTCTAAACGGCCATCCATACGGATTAAAATTTCCTTGATTTGCTGCAATGTCTCAGCAGAGCGAGCCCCACCACTTTGAAAGGCGACGGGCTTATTATCGTTACTGGGAGCTGCTTGCAGGTGAACATTGTCATCCCAGCTAAGCCCCGTCAACAAACCAAAAATCATGGCAATAGCCACTGCGAGGGGTAACGATTTGTTGGTGGTTACCAATTGCTGCGAAGTGCTATCGGTCTGCCTGGAACTTGTGACTTCTTCCCTGATCACCACATCTCTCCTTTGATTGTGTTCAAACTGGTACGCGCGCTATTGAGATTGCGTCGAAACATCGAGTAACGGCAACATAATGGACAACACGATTCCGGCTACAACTGCCCCGGTTATCACAATAATGGCGGGCTCCAGAACCTTCGTGAGCCCTTTCACCTGGCGTTCTCCTTCTTCCTCGAAGAAAGAGCCTACCTCGGAAAGAACCATTCCCAGGTTACCCGTCTGTTCTGCCGTCAGTACCATTTGAGCGGCTCCCGGAGGAATAAAATCGGTTCGCATGAAAACAGCACCGATAGACCGCCCACTAATTACTTCGTCCTCCAGACGCTGGAAGAGCGACCGATAATGCATATTCCTCAGCGATCCCTGACAAAGCTGCAACGATTCAAGCAGCGGAATCCCACTTTGCAGCAAAGTTCCTAAAAGCTGAAAAACCCTTCCAATCATTACAGCTTGTGACGCCGCACGTATTGGCCGGAAGTATAGTAAGAAGGAATCACGCAGCCTTTTGGCCTGGTCGGTTTTACTCCAGAAATAAATCCCCACGCCCGCACATGCAGTACCGAGCAAAATAATCAGTATGTTTTCACGGATCATTCTCGACAGATCCAGAAGCAACTGCGTAAATGGAGGAGCAACCGTTCCCAAATCTTGAAAGACTTGGGCAAATTGCGGCAAGACGAAAAAGATCAAAGCGAGCAAGACGAATCCACATACCCCCATCAAGACCAGCGGATAGGCCATCACTTGCTTTAAGGTCGAGATCAGACGAACTTCGTTTCGAATCAACTCCGCCATCCGGTTCAGAACCTGAGGCACCTTTCCAGCAGCCTCTCCGGCAGCCACACTCGCAATGTAACTTTCATCGAACGCATGTGGCTGATTCTGAAGTGCGGAGGAAACAGATTTTCCGTCCGAAACCTCAGAGTGAATTTGCAACAACGTTTCGCGAAATGCTTCGTGGGTTGTTTGCTGAGCAATATTTTGAATCGCGGCTGCCAGGTCAATTCCGGAACGACACATAATCGAAAGCTGTGTCGTGAAAAAAAGAACATCCTGACGGGGAATTCTTTTTCGCCGCAAATTTTTTGCCCGTTTCGATCCGGCGAGTGTTTTCAGTTTCGCCTTTTCATCAGCTTTCTTCTCTTCGATCGAGAGAGGAAATAATTGCTGGCGGCGCAATGTCTCCCGGGCTTCCAATTCGGATTGCCCGTCCAGAACACCAGTCGTGATCTCCCCTGATTTGGATTTTGCTTTATATACATAAGGCATGGGAAGTATTCCTGTCCAAATGGAGGCAGATCAACAGATGGTTAAATAAGTATGATTAAGAAAAGTTTTTCTGAATTGAAATCGGAACTTAATCGGCAAATGCCAGACGAATGACTTCATCCAGATTTGTAGTTCCCGATTCCGCCAGTCGGACTCCTTCGTCCAGCAACGTGCTGATTCCTTTTTCCTTGAATAGGTCCCTTACGGCAGACATATCGTCAGAATGCGTGATGGCCTGACGAAAATCGCGATCGATCGGCAGAACTTCATAGATCCCCGTCCGCCCTGCAAAGCCCGTGTCATAACATTGGGCACACCCTTCCCCTTTGGAGAAGTATCGCCGACTGTCCCCCTGATAATTGATCATGTGGAGAACTTCTTCGTTGGGATAGTATTTCGTTCGGCAGCGAGGGCATATTGTCCGTACCAGCCTCTGGGCGACTACTCCGACCAACGCGGCGGAAATCTTATAGGGCATGATCCCCATATCCATCAGTCGCGTAATCGCGCCAATGGTGCTATTCGTGTGCAACGTGCTCAAGACTAGGTGACCGGTCAGTGATGCCTGAATTGCCATCTCGGCTGTTTCCGCGTCACGAATTTCCCCGACCATGATGACATCCGGGTCCTGCCGCAAAATCGAGCGAAGCGCGTCGCTAAACGACAAACCAGCCGCCGGGTTAGCGTGTACCTGATTAATCATTTCTAATTGATATTCAACCGGATCTTCGACAGTCACAATATTGGAATGGACTGATTTAATTAATTCCAGCGCGGAATAGAGTGTGGTTGTCTTACCACTCCCTGTCGGCCCCGTCACCAGCAACAAACCATGCGGTTTGTGCAAAATCTTTTTCATGGGGTTCAATTGCTCGGGCGGAATTCCGAGTTCATTCAAATTGAACGTCAGGTTTTTCCGGTCGAGAACACGCATCACCACCTTTTCCCCTTTAACTGTTGGAAGGGTGGAAACACGAATATCAATCTCTCGATTATCCACAACGACATGCATACGTCCGTCCTGGGCTTGCCGGTGTTCGGCAATGTCCATGCGTGCCATCACTTTCACCCTGGAAACCAGGGCAGCATGAAAATCACGCCGTGGTCGTAGCACTTCACGCAGCATGCCATCCACACGGAAACGGATCGTCGTATGTTTCTGACCGGGTTCAATGTGGACGTCGCTCGCTCCCTGGCGAATCGCGTTCACAATGAAGTAGTTCACCAGGTTGATAATCGGACTGCCATCGGCCAGTGATTCGGCAGATTGCAAGTCGAGGTGTAGTGTATCGGCTTGCAACTCAATCGATGATTCATCGATGTCAGCCGTAACATGGTCAACCTGGAAATCTTTTTCATAACAACGAGGAATAAGCCGCTCAATGGACGACTTCAGGGCAATGACGGGTTTGACCGTCAGCCCGGTAATTCTCTCGATCTCATCGACCTGCCGCAGGTTTTGCGGTTCGGCCATGGCCACGAAAATCTCGTCTCGCACTTTGAACAGCGCAACCGCCTTCAAGGTTTCTGCTTGAGAACGAGGAATCATTTGTACGACGTGGGGATCAACAATCCCTTCGCGCAAACGAACAGACGGCACACCAAGCTGTTGGTTAAGGAAGGGAAGAATTTCTTCTTCTTCCACCAATCCCATCCGGGTGAGAATTTCCCCCAGGCGCGTATTCTCGTTTTCCTGTCGCTGTAAAGCGCGATCCAGGTCATCCTGGTTTAATAAACCAGCGCGGACCAGGCGCGCACCCAACGGTAATGAAGCCTCGGGAACATCCCAAAGTGGATCATGTGTTTTAATTTTGGAAGTGGGAGTCGCGGTGCTCAATGTGTGTAACTCCCCACTGCTGAAAGAGTATCGGGGTACACCTCAAACTTACTCAAGAACCCTGTGATGCGGAGAATATCCTCACAGAGCGGGTTCGGAGCAGCCAGTTTCAAGTTCCCGCCTCCGGAGAGACAGGTTTCGAGTGAATCAAGCAACCATTCCAGTCCGGCACTATCCAGAAGAGGGGTGTTCTTAAAGCTGAAAACAACTCTCGGTTGACCAGACGACATGCACTCTTGTAAAAGCGTATTAAGCTCTTCCAGGTAGTCCCCAGTCAGCGCATCGGTTCCCTCGATAATCGAGATAGCCCCCTGTTTCTTGCGCGTGTACATCTTCCTGCTTCCTCCCTGTTATTGAATCGGCAACTGGACCGTGAATTGGGTCCCTTTGTCAATTTCGGATTGAATCAGGATCTGTCCGCCGTGCAACTCAACGACTTCGTTGGTATAGGCCAAGCCGATTCCATTCCCAGGAATATCCTGAACGCGCGGGTCGCTGCTGCGGAAGAATTGATCGAAGATATGACTGATTTCTTCTTCCCGGATGCCGATGCCGGTGTCTTCGACGTGAAAATGAATAAACGTGCCCACTTGTTCAACGCGGAAACGAACTTCGCCTTCTTCCATCGTGTACTTAGCCGCATTTCCCAGCAGATTGACCAGGGAAGCAACAATTTTATCCTTGTCCACATTGAGCTTGCTCAATTTGGGAGGAACAGTCACGTTAAAAGTAATCTGTTTCTGTTCCATCTGCGGGCGAACATTTTCACAAACTTCATCAATCAACCGAGCTAAATCGGTTTCATGGCGGTTGATTGAAAGAGAACCCGCTTCAATCTGCTTGATGTCCAGCAGGCTATCGACCAATCGAGATAACCGCGTCGCCTCGCTATTAATGATATTACAGAAGTTTTTGTGTTCCTCGACATCCAGATCATCATCGAGCTGCAAGGTTTCCGCGTAAGCTTTAATATTTGCGAGCGGGGTTCGTAACTCGTGCGTGGCCGAAGAGAGAAACTGGTCACGCATTTCATTGGCCAGTTTGTCCTGTGTAATATCAGAAAAATACCAGAGCAGCATCTGGTCACAAGGGACCATCCGTCTCGTTCTTACAGAGATGACTCCGTCACTGGTACGATTTCCCATAACGATCTCGAAGTTCATCGGACGATTTGCCCGGATCATTCGTTCGAGATCAGGAATACGTTCAAACAAATCTTCAGGAATGACATCGGCGAGAACTTTGGAGTTCAGCTCATTGGAATTTGCGATATTCAGGATTGTACTAAAGGCTTGATTGGCATACTTGATGATCCCGTCTTCGTTGGTCAGCACAATACCTTCAGACAAATTCTCCAATGCCTGCATGCTTAACTGATCGCTCGAAGAATTCATCCCACAGCATAATTTCTCTTCCAGCACTTCCAACGATTCCTGGCGAACGAGTTTTTCTGCCAGTCGATTCCAGGCCAGAATCAGTGGTTGATCGGAATTCATAATGGGAGCCGGCACAAATTGGCTCTCCTGATCACTGAGCAGTCCAGAAAGCCTGTTCTCCAAAGAGTTGAAGACTTGAACATCGCGCGCCAACAGGCGACTGCCCACCAACACGATCAAGACTGGAAAAGCAACTATCGCTGCGAGGTAGACAGGCACAACATCACTGTACGAGTTTCCCCAGAGGAGAATTCCCCAAATCAGGAGACAACTCAGCACATAGCAGAGTACCAGCCGTTGTTTCGTCGTCATGTTGTGAATAAGAGAGCTCATTATGTTTCTCACTTCGAGAAGTGACCACTGGTTTTATCTTGAAGGCCTTCTATAAAACCAGCATTGAATTGAGCTGAAAGATAGGCAAATGCGATAGGATGTTGAATGAAGAATGAAACCTGGATAGGTGAAGTTCGGCAGATCTTTCAGTAAGGAAACCGTGGTGTCTTATATTGTTTTGGTGCCTAAACGTCTTTCAGACCAACTTGAATTGAAATGAATCTGCAACCGCCTCAGGCACCAGCCTCCTCTGCGGCAACAGAAGTTTTTGATAATGTCTGATCAATAAATCGAACTATTTCGCGTGGGCTGAAGGGTTTGTAAAAGAGTTGAATGATGTGCAACTTTTCGAATAGCTCATCATAATTCAACTCAAACCCCTTGGCAGAACACATCGCCAAGGGAACCGATTCGTATCCGGGAACCTGTCGCATATTGACGGCGAAATCGTATCCCCCCATTTGGGGCATTTGATAGTCAGTAATGACAAAATCGATTTGATGTTGACGGATTATCTCCAGCCCTTCGATCCCGTTATTGGCAACGAAGACTTCATATCCAGCTTTCTGGATATTGAACCGCAACACCGAAGACATCGCTTTGTTGTCCTCGACGATCAATATTCGCTGAGTTGAGGTGCCCATCTCTCGCATCGAACTAAGAAACATC
>JAGQQC010000074.1:3338-13843 GCA_020426395.1 Planctomycetaceae bacterium | reverse complement strand
ATTACCCGCCTGGCTCGTGCCTGGAATACGGAAGTTCCTCACTCCGGTAAAATTCTTTCCGGCGGGGTCGATGCCAATGCTCTACAGCACCCGAAACGTTTCTTCGGAGCGGCCCGGAATGTTGAAGAAGGGGGAAGTTTGACCATCGTAGCCACCGCTCTGGTTGATACCGGTAGTCGAATGGACGAAGTCATCTTCGAGGAATTCAAAGGAACCGGTAACACCGAGTTGCACCTTGATCGTCGGATGGTTGAAAAACGAATCTGGCCTGCCATCGATGTGAACAAATCAGGAACCCGTCGCGAAGAACTGCTGATGGACGAAGAGGAACTCCGCCGGGTTTGGATTCTACGTCGTGTACTGAATGACATGAATCCTGTTGATGCGATGGAATTGCTACTCAACCGAATTCAGAAAACGAAGACGAACGAAGAATTCCTCCTTTCCATGAATCTGAGCTAACCACGTCTAACCCCCGGTAAAATCGACGATCTCCGTTGTAAGACAGTGGCACTCTCGGAGGATAGGCAACAAATAGCGATTCTATGGATCAGGCTCCGTTGCTTTCGTCGCCCGATATTCGTTCCTGCTGGACAGTCCCCCTCAAAGGGAGTAATGTTTGGGCTGTCGTTCGTGGTTGAGCCCAGTGACCCCGTGACTCTACATACCGTCTTTCCAGTCATGTTTGAACAAGTTGAAGCATCATGTCCCAGGTGATTGAAGGCAATCTGTTATTAAGCGACCAGCAAATTGCGATTGTCGTGGCGCGCTGGAACGACCTGATTACCAGTCGCTTGCTTGCCGGGGCCATCGATACGTTCAAACGACATGGTCTGCCGGAAGAAAACATCACCGTGGTCCACGTCCCCGGTTCCTTTGAAATTCCGCTGGCGGCCAAAACGTTGGCGGCCCAGGATAAGTACGCCGGTGTCTGCTGCCTGGGAGCGGTTATTCAGGGAGAAACGTCTCACCATGAATACATCAACCAGCCGATGGCCTCGTCGCTAATGCAAATCGGGCTGCAATTCAACAAGCCGGTTACGTTCGGAGTGCTGACCTGCGGAAATATGGATCAGGCGATTGATCGGGCAGGGGGAAAGGCCGGAAATAAAGGCCAGGAAGCGGCTCTGGCCCTGATCGAGATGATCAACGTTCTCGGACAGCTTTGAATTTTGCCCGTAGATGCACAAGAATCAAATTCGCATCCTCTCTTTTGCACAGCACCTTGCTCTGTTTTTCCCTGATAAGCCGAATTTGCATAGCTTCTCCAAATCGACCTATCTATAATTTTCTCACGAGGAAAAATCATCGTCGTCGATTGACGGCATCCTCCTGCAATCCACTTGGGCAAGCTGAGAAAACGCTTTCGCTGAGTACGCCCCGCTCAGTCGTTCCAGAAACTCCGGACATCGATTACCGGATTTGCCCGAATCTTCCACCACGGGATACCACCCACAGAGTCCATCATGAAAAAACGCAGCACAGCGCGAAAAGTCGCGGTTCAAATGCTGTACCTGAAAGATCTCAATCCCGATGCCCATCCGGATTCGATTCGCGCCACGATTGTAGAAGAGCTTTCTGAAGAAGAACTTCAACGATTCGCCTGGAAATTGTTTTCTGGCGTCATGGAGAACCGCGCCGAGCTGGACGAGAAAATCGTACAGATTGCCCAGAACTGGTCCCTCTCCCGCATGGCTCCTACCGATCGGAACGTACTCCGCCTGGGGGCCTTTGAATTACTTCATTCCGATACGCATTATCGGATCGTGATTGACGAAGCAGTAGAGCTGGCACGATTGTTTGGCAACAAGCAGTCGGGGCAGTTCGTGAATGGAATTCTCGACAAACTGATTCCGTTTGAAAAACGAGACACAGCTCCACCGGAAACTTCGGAAGAAGAATAACGGTCGGCTAAGTTTTATTCTTCATCTCGCAGAAAACGTCCGCCACTCATGAACATTCCCCGTTCGCAGGGAATGCACCACTCCAGCAGGACGCGGTATTCATAGTTGCGATCGTCGGTCGCCATTTTGACGGTCACTTCCCCAGGCTGGATTGAGCCACGGTGGACGAGTCCTAAACCATTCCGGCTGACTTCACGGGTCATCGCATCCACGGTGTTTCCCCGGAAAGTAACGATTTCGGCAGGTACAGACAGGCTGAGCCGCTCAGCATCGCGCAAATCGATGTATTTCTTCTTCTCAAAGCTATCGAGAATCGATTTCAAATCTTCCAGGCTCGGTCGGCCCCAGGGATCGCTAGACATATCTGGACTCGGTCATTCTGCATAGACGTGGAGAGGGAAATTCAGTGGGCGTATCGACGTACGATTCACACCCGAATTTGCCAGCGGCAGATTCACTCAACCATAGGTCGCAGAATTGTTTGGAGCCGTCAAAAACAGGACTCAGAGCCGAAAATTTCCCTGAGTTTAAGGGAGACACCTGCAATGGAAAGAATGTGTGTCGCTCGTGATTGGATGGGCGCACAAAAGAAAGCACTCTCTAATTCAAAAGAGCGCTGAAACCAGTTTATTTTGCTGGTTTTGTCGTAGGTTGTGGGCTTCTACGACGGATAAGCAAGTAGCAGATCGTTCCCAGTGACAACGCGATTCCAAACCAACGGCCGGGTAACTCTGAGCTTAAAGTCGCTACAACCGATTCATTCGATCCTTCCGGCATCACTTCATTCTGAACAGGAAGATCTCCCCATTCGATCGAGGGGAGTGCTTCGTTACTGCTCAACCCGGAAATCTCTTCAAAGCCAAAGGCAGGTGCAGACGTTTCCTCAGTCTTTTGAACTGTCTCTGCTTTCTCATTCACAACCTGCTTGGGTAGGCCTGGCCCAATCACCGCGGCGATTTCAAAGGCTGGGACTTCCTGTTGCTCAACCTGCTGGGGTGCTGCTTCTACGGAAGAGACTGTTTCCTCCGTAGTTTGCCCCGTAGTTTGCCAGAGTGGCTCTCCCAATTTAACCGAGCTCGCTTCGGGAACGTCGTTTGAAGTGGAAGGAAGAGAAGAAGACAGAACCGTTTCCGAGGAGGCTTTTTCGACTTTCGGCAATTCGGATTCCTGAACGCCAGAAACCATCTGAATTACCGACTCGCTCCCATCGACATCCAACCCTTCATTTGTACCGACCCCATTTTTTTTTCCCGCTCGTTCCAGCCGAGTCTGCCGAAACCAGTTCTCTTTTTCATCCGGGCTCATGAAGCGCGAGGGAACCGACTTCGAATCGAAGATCATCTGCCCACTCTCTTGTTGATAGGCCGGGTTGGGAGTGACCGGTTGACTTTCAATCCAATCACCTTCCGATTCTGCGGTGGAGGCATCAAATCCAGAGTTTGAGGCGTTAAACCCACTTGAGGTTTTTACTTCCGTTTCTGAGACCCAAGCCTGGGAATCCAGTTTGTCGAATTGGTCCTCTTTGGAATCAAACCCCAGTTCCTGTTGAGCCCAATCATCTTCTCCGAATGAGGTTTTACTCGAATCACTTGAGGGTTCAGGCTCGGAAGTAAAAGAGGTCGTTTCAAGTGAATTTGATTCATTGGACTGGAAGGCATCGGTCATGAACGGGTTATCTGATTCCACTGCCCCGAATTGTAATGATTCCTGTTCTGGTTCATTATTCGACTCGGAGAAATCAATTTTAGTTTCTTCACTTTCAGAAGCAGAGAATTTGTCCTCGGACTCATCCTTCTTCATCGCGGCCATTTTTTCAAACTCGGCCCGCATTTTTTCGAGTTCCGCATTGTCTTCCTGCTGTTCCTGTTTGACTTCATTCCCGATTCGAGCCATTTCCGCATCGAATGAAGAGTCAAAATCTTGAATGCCCTTCTCCCGTTGGAGACTGGCTTCTTGCTGGAGGTTGGAGGACTCTGATTTCACCACCTTTTCGATTTCGAACCCGCCGACCTGCTTTCCATCCAGAGTGGTATATGGGCCCTGATCTCGTTTCAGAGCATCATCGCGAAGAAATCGATCCAGATCACGATCAAGAACAGAAGAGGCTTTACGGATGTCGCTTTTTCCTAAATCATCACCGGAGGTGAGCGAGACAGAACCATTCGATTCTTGTGTAGCTGCTTTCGATTCAGGCCCAAGATCAGCATATTCGTAGTCAGCGAAAAGGGGATCTTCCTGTGATTTGAGAACTTCATCTTCTTTGGAAAACCAGCCTTTGATGCGTGCGCCGATCGACTTTTTCTCGGCAATCTGGACTTCCGTCTCTGTCTCTTCAACATTGGCATCCTGTTTTCCCTTCAACATGGAAGAGAAAACTTCCCGTGGTCCACGGGCACACCCAGGAAGAGCGATTGCAGGCAGAACCAGCAATGCAAGCACCAGCATAAGAATAGAATGACTAGAACGTGTTGGAGTAGTCACCACGTTACCCCCGAAATTCGTTGCGCATAAAAAACAGAACGTATAACGATAATTCAATCGGTATCATCTGTTTCGACGGAGGCGCGTGTAATCGTTACCCGGATTGTCCGGTTGTAATGATTTCGCCAGTAGACCTGCACATAAATTCCTGAAGTGCGGATCAAGTAAGCGAGGTAATTCTGGAAACCTCTTCCGCTCAGGTAACTGGGGAAGATTCACGTTGTAAGCAGAAAACCTGAAAACGGCCAATCTGCGGTTCAGTGAGTGGCTTCAATTCACGGTCGAGCCGTTCAATTTTCCAACCGGTAGAGATCGCGAGGGATAGGAATTTTTCAGAATTCATACGTCCCGAATCCCCAAACCAGCAGGAACCTCCGGGGGCAAGCAACTGGTTCATGGCTGCAAGAATGGGTTTGTGGAAGTCGGTTTCATAAACTACTTCGCACCCGAAGATGTGATCAAACTTTTGATCTGTCGGAGGATCGTTCCAATCGAGTTGGAGCCCTTTGAAATCTTTCCCCGACTGATAGCCCGCTTTCTCCGCATTCCAGCAGGAGAGAGCAACAGCCTCTTTTCGGTAATCGGAAAAGGTGACGTGGAGCCCTTGCCTCAGCGCCCCCAGTCCTACTAAGCCAATCCCACATCCGATTTCCAGGCAGGAAGCTCCGGGAGTCCATTGACCAAACTGAAACATCTCCACCATGCGACGGGCTGCTGGCCAGAGAAGTGCCCAATATGGGATGTACACTGTTGACTCATTTTCGCTGAGCACATTCGGGTCGTCGAGCAGCAAATCAGGCTGAGCAGGGTGGGTGAGAGTGAATAGCTCTTCGCCGCACTCCAGGCTTTCTCTGCACCACCCCCCCGGAACATGAAAGGGGCCTTGCGGAGCCTCATCGGCACTGTTTTGGTCGTCCTCGATGTTTTCTGACTCTGCTTTTTCAGTCATAAGGGGAGAAGAGACTTTCTATACCGCTATTCATAAATCAGTCGACTACTATCAGCCCTAACCCAAAAACTAACTGTTTGTATACATCCCTACTCGATTGCGAGGCTTTTCGAGACTTACCTATTTGGCATCGATTCCTGTGAAAAATGCGAGAATGACGTTTTTTTCATTTTATTTCCAATTCCAATTGGCCAAAATACGGAACACATCACTTCTTTTCAGAAAAACATTCATTTCGATTCCAATGATTATCCTCTGTTTCTCGTAACTGAGGTGAAGAGAATCGATTCCTACGAGTGGTCATCTTGATGAACTACTCATCAGTCTTCTTGAGTAATCCATGTCTATCAAACTCACCAAATGGGCGATGCTATTAAGCTACGTGTCAGCTATGGTTGTTTCCATAGTTGCTCACGATCCGTTCCATCGCCATGAGCACGATACGACTCAAGCAGGCCACGTCGAGATTGAGGCGGAAAAAGGTCATATACACCACGGCCATCACCACCATCATCATCACAGTCACAAACACGATCATCAGCCGGTTAAAATTGCCCAAGCCAAACCGACTGATTCTCCTGCTCATTCGCATGAGCACCAGCATCACAACGGACATGACGATTGTCCCATCTGTGAGTTTCTGTCGCTGAAATGCATTGAAACCACGGTGGTCGAAGTTGAATCTGCCAGCGAGCTTATCATGCTGGCCAGTCAGAATGCTCTCTGCTATCACGAGGCATTCTCCCCCTATCAACCCCCATCTCGGGCTCCGCCAATCTGCTGAAACAGGTGAATCCGCTCTAAGCCGAGGGAAGACTGCGCTGTCTCTGTATTCAGAAGATCCCGTTTCTTTCGCTTTCTTCTAACTCTGTTGCGGATACCAGAGAACACGAAAAAACGTACTCTACCTGCTCAATGACTGAAACAGTTTGCTGATTTCGTCGTGCATGCGCGTTAAGCAAATCTATCCAAGTGATATCTCTCTGTGATCGCGATTTACTCTCGATCAAACCTCGGTTATTTCGACCGAGCATTCTCTATTTGATTTTATATCGATTTATTCAAATATCTTTCAGGAGCTTTCTTATGTCTCGTTTACTCTCTAAAGAACGATCCCCACGTTCTGGATTTACAATTGTCGAACTTCTCGTCGTGATGGCCATCATCTCCATTTTAATTGCACTGCTGATTCCCGCCGTACAACAAGCCCGTGCGGCTGCCCGTCGGACTCAGAATAAAAACAACCTGAAACAAATCGGAATCGCTATTCACTCCTATCTGGAACTGAACAACAAACTACCCGCAGGCTGGCAAGGTTATGATTCAAGCGGTGAACACGATGTTGAAGGCGGTAATGGAATCAGTTGGGCGACAGCCATTCTGCCCATGATGGAACAAACCAACCTGTTCGATGAATTCGACATGTCAGTCTCCATCGATGACCCGATCAATGATATTCCACGTCAACAGTACCTGGCCGAGTTTCGCAATCCACTCGATATTGGTCCGGAGACCTGGACGATCGATAATGAAAACCCGGGTGACCCCAATCCAAACCTGCCCATGATACTCCCCACTTCAAATTACATTGGTGTCTTCGGAACGACCGAACTGGAAGATTGCGAAGGTCTTCCTACTGGTGAACAGTGTGTGGGCGACGGAGCTTTTTATCACAACAGTGAAATCACCACTGTCGATATCCACGATGGCTTGACGAACACCTATATTGTCGGTGAACGAAAAACGGATGTCGATTTAGGCTGGTACTCCACCTGGGTTGGTAATATTTCAGGTGGTGAAGAACATCTGGCGCGGTTCCTGGGAGTCGCCGATCATACCCCCAACCATCCTGACGCTCACTTCGACGATTTCAGCAGTTGGGACGCACAGGGAGTGATGTTCCTCTACGCGGATGGACATGTCGGCTTTGTGGGCGAAAACATCCATGAAGAAATCTTCCAGGCCTTGTCCACCGTGCATGGACACGAACCCTTCCTTGCTCCGGCAGATTAAGCGACACCAATACCTGCTTGTTCTGAGAAGTATGAACTAATAATTGCGTTCAATAGAACACCTGCTGATACACCAATCAGCGGGTGTTTTTTATTGCTCCAGTGATCTGAGAACATTCAAAATCTTGCTCTTTTGAACACGCACTTAATTAGAAATCGCAAAAAGCGTTTTTTTTCGCGGGACATGCTGTGCAACGTAACAACAGCGAAAGATAGGTAGCCGAGGAAGCTTTTGTGGGCACAAATCCGGATGAATGATCCGCACGACCGAATGTTTTTAACATGCTGTTTTCAAGGAATTTAAGTACGCGTATGCTGAAGGAGAGCAGGGCGACATCTCCCCGTTGACAGAGTCTGGAAGCAGGTGTAAAGTCCCTCGCATAGTGAAAATGAATTTCAACGGGCTGTCAGGAGGACGGCATTGATCAAGGATGATCGACGACAACTTACAGGCGATTTCGAGGAGCGAGCAACGTCAGGACATTCCCTGAAGCGGGGTAGGTCACTGATAAGTCGTGTCGGGATCAAGTTCTTTGTTGTCGGAGCAATTGTCTGGCTGGCGGGGTGCACTCAACCCT
Organism: Planctomycetaceae bacterium; assembly: GCA_020426395.1. Lineage (GTDB taxonomy): Bacteria > Planctomycetota > Planctomycetia > Planctomycetales > Planctomycetaceae > Polystyrenella. The sequence goes on along the minus strand of JAGQQC010000074.1, from coordinate 5,919 downwards.
TCCTGCCGGCCGGGTCTTCCTTCCCGGGAGAACTTCCTCCCTGGGGACCAATCACCCCCGGGAACAACATGGCACCTGCTCCGAATAGCATGAACCCCCAACCGCTTCTGATGCCATCAGGTTCGGATTTCCCGGGTCTGAAACCACCGGCTCAGGAAGTCTCGCAATTCGAAAATCCCTGGAAGCCCAAAGTGGAAGAACGGGACTGGAAATGGATTGTGATCCACCATACGGCGACCGACCGTGGCAGCGTGGAAAGCATTCATGAGTCTCACCTGAAACGGAGGGATAAAAATGGAAATCCCTGGCTGGGAATCGGTTATCACTTCGTAATCGGCAACGGTCAGGGAATGGAGGATGGAGACATCGAAGCCACCTTCCGCTGGCGCCAGCAGATGCATGGTGCTCATGCGGGCCGGGCGGAAGAAAACCAACAGGGGATTGGAATCGTCCTTGTTGGAAACTTCGAGAATCATCCACCTTCCCCAGCCCAACTGACCGCAGTGAAAAAGCTGGTTTTTACCCTGAAACAGGAATACGGAATTGATTCTGATCATGTCATTGGACACTATGATATCAAAACCACAGCCTGCCCGGGGAAGCAGTTTCCCATTGCGGAAATAGGTTACCATCAGCCACCCTGGACAATAAGCTGGAGAGATTCAGACTTAACCAAGCCTGAGCTCTTCCCCCTCGAAGGAAATTGACACCATGAGTTCGCGAATCCCCGAAGAATTCTTCGACGAGAGCGACGGCTTTTCGAATGAATATGACGAATCGTTCCTCACGGAAGAATGGTTGATGGAAAATCTCTTTCAACCGGGTGCAGAACCGGTTACCGAGTCTCTCTGGTACGAAGAAGAAACGTTGTCTTCAGACCGAATCGCGATTCCTTCCGAGTCTTTTGTTCCAGAAAAATATGAACCTCGATATGCCTACCCGTTGATTGTCTGGTTGCACTCAGCAGCAGACGGCCACCCGGCTCTGGGTCCCATTATGAATACCTTGAGCCCGCAGAATTATTTGGCTCTCTCATTCAAAGTGGCAAACGACTCCCCAGTAAGTTCTCGATCCCTCGCCACCTGGCCCACCTCGGATCGGGCGATTGAAAAATTCTTAACGGAAATTCATCAAACCGTTTGCCAACTGGGTAGTTTCTATCACGTTCACACCGAACGGATTTATCTTGCCGGGTTTGAAGATGCCGGTTCCACGGCGCTGCGTCTGTTCCTTAAACGTCCCGACTGGTTCGGGGGTGCCGCCGCCTTTGGAACTCCTTTCCCGGAATCCTTACTCATTCCAGAACGATTACCTGTCCTGGACGAAAAACGGATTCTGGTCGGGCAGGGAATCAAGGACCCGGTTTCCTCAATTGCTGATTCCGTCTGCTGGACCCGTATCTTTAAGCAGGTCGGTGCCAACCTGACGACGAAACTGTTCGACGGACAACATGAGTTGACCCCCGAGATGCTGAAATATGTCAATGAATGGCTGATGAACAGCATTTACGCGGATAATATGATTTATTAGAAGTAATACTAAAACCCTCTAATGGGTCGAATTGTTCCTTGATTAACAGGCTCAAGAACAACCACCACCAGGTTTTAGGATGGGTTCTAATCCACCTCAGACTCGCACTTTCTTCTACGCTGTCAGGCTGAAAATCGTCTTTTCACAATCGAGCAGAATCGTTACACTCTTCGCTCGCCCAACTAGAGCGATCGAGCTCCATTTTCATACGCGAGGCTATGAAAATTTGGCCCTCAATTGGCTGTTTTAGCCGTGTTATATCAGTGAAATCGCTGGAATAGAGGCCAAAGCCGGATCATTCGGGGCAAAATAGAATTCTCAAGCTTCAAAATACCCCAGCAGAAAATACAAGGATGTATTATGCGTCGGATCGCTGTGATGAACCAGAAGGGAGGGGTCGGCAAGACCACTTCCAGCGTTAACCTGGCGGCTGCTCTGGCACAGCAGGGACGAACGGTCTGTCTGATTGACCTCGATCCACAGGGCCATGGCTCGCTTCATCTGGGTGTGGAAACGCATTCCGACGAACCCTCGGTGTATGACGTCTTCAGTGGAACTCGCACGTTGCGAGAGGTCCGTCACATGGTCGGAGAGAACTTGTGGGTGATCCCCGCTTCACTCGATCTGGCAGCTACTGAAGTTGAACTGGTCGATGCCCCAAATCGGGAAATCGTACTGCGTCAGGCGATGGAAAAATTGTTGCAAGACAATCCCGTCGATTATGTGATCATGGACTGTCCTCCTTCGCTAGGAGTGTTGACGGTCAATGCTTTAACCGCTGCGGACGAAGTTTTTATCCCTCTGCAACCCCACTTCTTCGCCCTGCAACGACTTTCCAAACTGCTCGAAACAACAGCACTGATTACTCGCCGACTGAATCGAAACCTCAAGGTTTCGGGCATTATGCTTTGTCTGTTTGAGACAGGAACCCGACTGGCAGCCGATGTGACTGATGACCTGCTCGCTTTTTTACGACAAAGCCCGCCGGATACGCCCTGGTCTGAGGCACGCGTATTCAAGAGCCGCATCCGTCGCAATATTAAACTGGCGG
>JAGQQC010000074.1:0-3328 GCA_020426395.1 Planctomycetaceae bacterium | reverse complement strand
AGCCCCCAGTTTCGGTCAGTCGATCTTTGCTTACCAACCCAAATCGGCCGGTGCCCAAGACTATGGGGCCCTGGGTACTGAAGTCATCGCGATGGAAAAACCGGCTGCGGGGTTGGACTCGGAAATTTCCAAAACTTTTTCACTTCCACAAACAGCACAGGCACAACCCCCCCAGGCTTCAGACGAACAACGCTTTGCAGCCTGAGGCGAGGCTCACCATCTAACAGGGTTCTCTATCACCCGTTGAGGGGCTCATTTTGAGTCCCTTTTTTTACGCGCTGAGAAATAAGAGTGTGAGCCAGAATTTGTGATAATTTTCCAGCACTTCAATTGCAGAGTGACGTAGGAATTTGGAGAAAATCTGAAATTCCAGGAAGAGATTTCCAAAAAATGGGCGTCAAAGTAATTGTTCCGTGAAACTTGCAGTTGGCTCATTCGATCCATTCTGCGAAAATCGCGTAGACTACACATCCAACATGGTCATCCATGTCGGTGATATATCCCATATCCTCTGCACATATCGGTATCCACCATGCAGCTAGCAAACCTGAGCTTCCGCCCTGTTCTCCTGCGCCTTCTGACTTTTATCACTCTGCTTCCGCTACTCAGTATGCCCCTGGTAGCTCAATCGGAAACAGATTCCGAAACGGAACCGGTCACCGCTGAAAAATCGGGAGAAAACCTGGGGGAGAAATGGGAAGAGATCATCTTCATTCCCTACAAAAACATCAAACAGGTTCTGGATAACCAGTCTCAGGTGATTGTCCCTTATCTTGAGTACCTGCGGCTGAAAGCACTCGAAGAGCAGAATCAAAAGGTACAAGCGCTTTTACAAAATGCGGAATACGTTACCCGGATTGAAGGGGATACAGCCCGGGTCACTGCGAAAATGCAATTTCATGTCTGGGGGGAAAAGGATATCGCCTATGCACTTTCGACAGGAGACGCGGCACTAGGCGAGGTGAAGTCGGAACAGGGAGAAGTTTATCTGCAATCGACGGAGACAACAGAAACGAAACTCGTTTTTCCTCAAGCAGGCGATTACACCGTCGAACTGGAGATGATGATCCGTGTGCAAAAAGGAACTGATGGAAAAAGTTTTGCCCTGAATATCCCCGTCAGCAGTGTGACCGTTTTTGATCTCACTTTGAATGAGGGCCAACAGAAAGTCGAAGTTAAACCGAATGCCGTTCCTGTTGCTACGACTTCACAAGAAGGCCAAACCCGATTTCGAAGTCATCTGAAGCCCACCAATCAAATCGAAGTCAACTGGCATCCGGAAGCAGGTTCTCGTCCTGAGATGAACCTGTTAACCAGTGTTGACCAGAAACAGGAAATCACAATCGAAGGAGAAGTCGTTCTCACCAAAACAGAATTGCAATATGAAATTCTGAGAGGCGAGATGGACCAGCTTCAGTTAGCAATCCCCTTGTCACATCAGTTGCTGGACATCGAAGCACCAGGTACGAATTTGAAAGACTGGAACGTTGTTAAGGAAGAGAAACGGCAAGTTATCGATGTCTCGTTTCTCAGTCCCCTGGAATCAAAAGTGACCCTCATCGTGCAAACGGAGCGTCCCTTAGCTGAAGGAGATCTGCAACTTCTGGGAGCAGGGGCATCAGGAGAATCATTCAGTATTCAAGCCCTTGGAGCTGTGCGGCAACGCGGGGAAATCGTCGTGAAAGCCGCCGGCAGTCTCGAATTGACCGTCGTGAAACAAGAAGGAGTCACCCGCTTCCGTCAGAACGGACCAGAATCAAATACGGCCGACTTTGCGTTTCGCTTTTTCCGAACCGACGCCACTTTAATCGTCTCTGTCAAACAGATCGAACCCCGGGTACTGGCGAAACTGTCTCACAATGCGTTTATTCAAGAGGAGAGTGTTGAAACCCGGATCCGGGCCCAAATCCAGATCGAGCGGGAAGGATTATTCGAGCTCCAATTCAATGTTCCTGAAAACGTGACGATCCAATACGTCAACGGGAAAGGGGTCTCGGAACACCGCTTCGATGAAAACGCACATTTGCTGCACGTCTTTTTCAGTGAAAAAACACGTGGGCCAGTCATCCTCGATATTGGCACGATGCATTTCTTTGAAGATGTTTCACCCGATGTGGATCATGAACTCCTGTTGATTGAAGCACTTCATGTAGAAAAAGAAGAGGGAACAGTTTCGATTTACTCCACCTCTTCGATTGATATTCAAGTCCTGGAAAACGATCTGTTCGGTTTGTTACCCAACACGTTAATAGAAAACCAACCTTTCCCCAAAACGGGACAACAACAGCTTTCGCATTCCTGGCGATACAAAGAACGTCCTGTTGAAGTGTATTTCTTCGTCAAACCGAAACCTTCCCAGGTAACGGCAACGCTTTCCTCTCTGGTCGATGTGCAGGAAGAAATGATTCGCATCAACACCGAACTCATTTATTCGATCCAACATGCGGGAGTGGAATCGTTCTTAATTAGCGTACCCGAATCGGTGACAGACAAAGTGCGGATCATTCCTGCCTCGGGCAGTGTCCAGACATTCCAACAGGCGGTTGCAAAAGGGGATCCTGTCGACGGATGGCAGACCTGGTTGATCACGGCTCAGCAACCTGTGTTAGGGAATTTCAACCTGAATGTCAGCTACGATTTGCCACTCCCTACGGAAGGACCTACGACGGAAGCCGGCCTGCGTAAATATGCCTACGAGCCGATTCGTGTTATGCAGGTAACTCCTCTGGAAGACCTGGAGACAGAAAGCCCCCTCCCAACAAGTATTCGAGGTGAGATCCAGGTAAAAGCTGCTCGACATCTTTCCGTTAAGGGGGAAGCGAGTGGGGGGAATGTGGAAAATATCGATGTCCGTGAAGTCGTTCTCAAAAACTACCCGGATGCGACACTCGCCTATCAGTATTTTGCTGAACCAGTCAGTCTCGCCGTTGAAATCCGAAAATACGAAATTCAGGAAGTCTTGCAGACAGTCGTCAATCAAGCAGGGGTCGAGATCGTACTCTCGTCAGATGCCACAGCAACTTATCTTTGCCATTACCGGGTACGAAGTAGTGAACGCCAGCGGTTTGCAATCGCACTCCCCGAAAAAGCAACGCCTGTCCGCGTGCTTGTGAATGGCGAGGAAACGGCTCTGGAAAAAAATGAGTCCGAAGCCAAAGAAGGCTACGACTCTTACTATCTGAATGTGAGTCGGTTGACTTCATCCGAACAGGATTTCTTCATCACGATTCGATTCATCTGGGATTTAAGCGAAGCTCCCTTCACCAAATCGGGTGGAAAATTACAACTTCCCCTCCCTTCATTTGACGAACAATCTACGGGGGCACTC
>JAGQQC010000073.1 GCA_020426395.1 Planctomycetaceae bacterium | reverse complement strand
TTGGCAGGGCAAACAGGGCGAGAAAGAAAAAGATTTGCTTTGATTTGAACCAGGCAGCCGGCATATCGAATGGCAATCCTGTCGTCCGGTCCATCCACAGCAAGGCAAAGGTAATTCCCGCGAAGATGATCAATCCCACCCCACAGAATTCTTTTCCGGTCCAGGTTTCAAACTGGCTGGAAAAAGTTTCGTCCGTCTCGGGCTGTTTGCTCTCAATTCGTTCCATAATCCGTTGTCCTTCTTTGGGCATTTTAGCGGTCAGGCTGTTCTGAGAATAAATATACATATGGATATTTATTCTTTTACCATAAAAAAGTGAGAACAGGCTGAGCGGGAGAAGATTTCGGGGGAAATCGAGTGTAGGTAGTTCGTATATTAGTACAGGAGGATTTCCTTAAGTTCAACTATGCCAATAGAATACGGTGATTGCAGAGTGTCGGGTTAGTCAGTCAGGGCTGAATTGGGGGAGGCCACGGGTAAGTCAAATAAAAAGGGGCTGATGCGTTTCCTCTACAGAAAGAATGCCCGTTTTGAAAATGTCCAGCTTGAATCTGATTTACCCCCCTGCCTAGCATATTAGTGTCGGTTTCTGCCCCTCCGGGGAGAGAGATCGGAGGTAAAATAGAGTGTCCTACAGGCAAGACGGCAAACTGGACCACCCGCACGGAGGAGACTTCCAGGACGGAGAAAGCTCGTTATGTGGAAGGTCTTCCATGAAAAATTTTTCACAAGCCAAAACAGAGCGCTCACACAAACAGAAGTCTCGACGTTCGCAAACGCGGAAACAAACCCGGGCGCGAAAACCGGGACTGTTCTATAAACGGGGACGAGGAGAGCGGAGTCGTTCTCAGTCATTTAACGCCCCCGAGATCTGGCATGCACCGACGGAAGCCGATCACTTTACATTCGTGGAATATCCAGCGGGTGAAAACTATGTGCATCCGGTCACAAAAGAAGAGGTGCTTACCCGGATCAGAGAGTTGCCCTCCGAGTTTCTCGCGGATCTCGACGTTATTCAATTCAGCCGGATGACCCGCAAGCGATCACTTTTCCCCTGTTACGGAATGCAATGGGGGAATACAGTTTATCTCTACCCGATTGAATCGACCCTGGAGGAAATTTACTCCCGCGCTCCCCTGCCCCAGCAACGGATCGAGACAGAAATGTACGGCGGCCGTTGGGAGCGGTATGGATCGGAATGGGTCCTGAGCTGGACCGAGGAGACGATTCGCGATTTCTACCTCAATAATATCCTGATCCACGAAATCGGCCACATCAACGATCATCGCAACACGCGCGAAGAAGATCGTGAACGGTACGCCAACTGGTTCGCCGTTGAATACGGGTATCGTGCATCGCGCGGTCGGTTACAGGCTTGAAGGAAACAAGCTGTATATCAGCACTGCGACTGACCTGCCTTAAATTTCTCTACCAGTCGTTATGGGGGTTGGGCAAAGGACGCTGTGGCAGTGGAAGTAGACGTAAGCCCGACCGGTTTTCGACTAAGTCGCCGGCGTCGACTGAGTATTTTCACCTTACGGGATATTCTGAAGTAGCTGAAGCCCTTTTTTCAACGACTCCTTCTCTGGATAATCTATCCCGTTAGACTCTAATTCTCTCATAACGTGGTTTAATGCCGAACGTAGCTCAATACCGAATTCTCTTGTCGGTATTTCCCACTGAAAACTTTTATCTGGTGGAGTCAGGATCAGGTCTCGAGTGTCCGATGATACGGTAGCGTTCAAGCCATAAGGTCCGTCCATAAAAAGAAACTCACCGGAAAATTTCCCTTCAAAAATATTTTTGTAATCTATGCTCCACCATCCCAAGATGACGGTTCCAAAGTCAAACCATGACTCATCAGGATATGAACGATTTTGGTGGCTGAAAAACACTTTGAAATAGGGAGAACGACCCCGTTTCGTGTACTTTGACACCAGTTCCCAGTCGAAGTCATCAAACGGTAGCACTATTTGCATTGAGACTCCAATTGTTACCTGAGTGGATACCGGGCAGTGACAACTCGTTTTGCTCTTCGGTTGAGTTTTTTCACCTTACGGGATCTAAGTTATCCATAAATCATACGGATAACGATCAAAATCAACTTCTGGCATATCAGTCATAAGTCTAACGATTTTTTTCCATGTTGCGATTTTCTTAACGTCATCCAGCGTCAATGCAGTATTCCAGCCCATAAAACATTCAAGATTTGGAAATGCAGACCGGATAACTTCAACGGATTGACTCGACACACGAGTAGCAGAGACACCGAGATATCGAACGTAATTAAAAGCAACATCATTCATCACATTATCGGAAAACGTAACATCTGAGAAGCTTACATCCAACAAACGGAGTGTCTCCTTGCAACTGAGAGAGGCAATCACTGAATCGGTGACTCCCGTCTCTCTATTCAACCTCAATTTAATCAAGTTTGGCTGTGAGCAGATCCAATGTGCTAGCTTTTCTTCCACAGGTTGATTCGTAATAATTATACTCGTCATACTTGGAAGAATTCCAAGTAACTCAATGTTTTCAAAAAAATGTAAGGAGTTACTTACGACAAGATTCTGAAGAGTTTCGTAGTGGGACACCTTAATAATTTCAGACCACGATTGAGAACAATCTTGAATAAATATTTTTTTTAGCAGTGGAACACACAGAGGAGTCTCAATAAAAAAATCTGGACTCGTAGGTTTGATCCACAAGCCTTCAACACTTTCCCGAATTTCTCGGATGTCAGATTCAGTAAGGTTCGACTCAATAATCGCTGTATTTAAACCGTTGATGTCTTCCGTTTTCATGAGAGCTTTTCATGTGTAAAATGATTCATCGTATACGCCGGCTAAGTTCTCATCTTACGGGAATCTAAGAGGATTACGGCAGATCATTGTCAAGCCGATCCATAATCGCCCATGCTTTTGAGGGATTGATGTTACGAAACTTTGCTAAGCATGCAATTGCTTCTTGCCAAGTGTAAGTATTAATACTGTATCGCACTGTCCTGCATTAAATTTCTGTACCAGCCATTATGGGGCGTCAGGTAAAGGACGCTGTGGCAGTAGAAGTAGACGTAAGCCCGATTGATTTACGATTAAGTCTTCGACAGTGATGCGCTTCGACACGGGCGATTCTCTTTTATTGTTGCCATGCAAATTGTCCATGAAGTTCATTATGGACACCGAATTCCTGCATGACAACTGGTTCCGATATTTCATGACAGGTCACTGGCCGTCTTTCAGATTCGGTGGGCAAGTTACTTGCCCTAATCAAAACGAGGTTGATAAGATAAGTCCAGTTGCTTTGTCAGTGCAGTCAGTTGGAGGAATGCATTGATAAGCGGGTTGAATGAATTACGGAGCGACTCGCAAGTACTAAACTAGATCATGCTGTAATCAGCGGCGAGCATTTCTGAAAAACGAATGAAGTGAGCCTGAATGTTCGCACCGGCCGATTGATAATTCAAGCACGAGTTATCCTGATCGGTAAACGCACTGAATAGTCCAGGAAGGACACCCCAATGTCAGATAAATCTGCTCATGATAAGTCTGTTGAGAAATCTATCTCGATCTCCGCGAACGAGACAGAAAACTCAACTGGTGACGTCCGTTCAAACTGTCAGGGGGTTGTTCCGCTTTCCTCTCGATTGGAACCCTGGATGCTTCGCTTATGTAAAGGGACGCAGCTTGGTTCGCTGGTGCAGGAATATGGCTCTCCTTTGAATATCCTGAATGATCGGGCGTTTCGCCGAAATATCGCTCGACTGTATCAGGTGGCTGAATCTCAACAGCTGCATTTTGATTTGTTTTTTGCCCGCAAGTCGAACAAATGTCTCGCCTTTCTGGACGTCATTCGGGAATTGGGTTCGGGCGTGGATGTCGCCAGTGAACCGGAACTGTTACAGACGTTGAAGAAAGGGATCACCGGCAACCGAATCGTTTGTACGGCCGCAGTAAAGTCGCCCCAGTTACTCGATGTCTGTATCGAGAACAACGTGACGATCGTTATTGATAACCCGGATGAATTGCGAATCGCGGCCTATATTGCCTGCCAGAAAAATCAAGTTGCACAGATTGCCCTGCGTGCCAGCGAATTTGAGCATGAAGGAACCACGCTTGAATCTCGGTTTGGTTTTCCCATTTCGATGTTGCGGAATCACTTCTATCAATTGATGAAGCAGGAGCATGTTTCAGCAGCGGTAAAACTTGTCGGCGTTCAGTTTCATCTGGACGGGAGTTGTGTGGAAGAGCGAGTTTCTGCAATTCGTGAGCTTCTACCACTCATCGATCATTGGCGAACCGAAGGGCACCCCATTCAATTTCTCGATATTGGTGGCGGATTTCCGATGTCGTATCTGGAGGATAGACATCAGTGGTCTTCCTTTTGGATGGAACATGCCCGGGCATTAATGGGGCAACGTTCTCCTGTCACGTATCAAAATCATGGGTTAGGTTTGATTGCCGTTAACGAGCAAATCTATGGTCAGCGGAATTGTTATCCCTGTTGGCAATCACCTGTCCAAGGAGAATGGTTCGAGCAATTACTCGATTCCCAGTGTGGCCTGAACACGGTGGCGGACGCCATTAAAAAACGGAACCTGGAACTGCGTTGTGAACCGGGACGGAGTCTGCTGGATGGTTGTGGAATGACGGTGGCACGGGTGGAGTATCGGAAGCAGCGGACGAATGGAGATTGGTTAATTGGTCTGTCGATGAATCAGACCCAGTGTCGAACAAGTAGTGATGATTTCCTCGTCGATCCACTTCTGATTCAGTCGCAGGTCACGGAATCATCCCAATCACTCGCACGGAAACGCCCGCCCATGGAGGGTTATCTTGTGGGAGCCTACTGTACCGAGTCCGAGCTGTTAGCGCTGCGTAAGTTTCGCTTTCCCCGCGGGATTTCTGTCGGGGACCACATCGTGTTTCCCAACACGGCAGGTTACCTGATGCATTTTCGCGAAAGCCGCTCGCATCAGTTTCCACTGGCGAAAAATATCTTCCTGAACGAATCGCAGAATACGATTGAACTGGATGAAATCGATCGGTCCTAACAGGATTGATCAAACTGATGAGCGGATTTTGCCATGGTGGGCAACATTCTCCGGGGCATTTCGTCACTTCCGTTCAATTTTCATCACGGCGTGTAAACCATCTTCCAGGAAAGTCAGAGTTAACGTCATGTTCGAGAACTCTCGTATCAATTTTGCTAACTCGCTTTGGGAAGAAGGTGTCGGTTTCTGCTTGGGAGAAAGTGCAGAACCATGCAGGCTACACCACGCTTTTTTACCATCCTCGGCGATGTGATAGTGACCTTCATCCGGACAGAAGAAATGCGTATCGTAAATCTGTTCACTCAGTTTATGGATCCGTTTTTCGACTTCTTCTTCCGATTGATTGCGTTCTTCGTTGGTCAGGCTACGACTGAGACTGGTAAGAATGCCGACATTGTGTAGACAAGCCTGCCGGTTATTCTCTTCCCAACCCAGTTGATAGCTATCGAGTACCTTGGACCAGTGTTTCGGGCGAATTCGGACCATCCCGTGTGCTGGTGTTTCGGCAGGTTTTGAACCAGTCGTTTCCTGATTTCGCTCCAATGCGAGCAAATCCTCAAGAATAAATGGTTTGCTGGCAATATAGAGACCATTTCCGATTCTGCCCCAGAACAAACGCCATTTGATTGGCCCGACTCTGAATGAGTACCCACGCGCGAAATTGTCTTCTCCAAGTTGCAGTTGATAGAAATCTTGTTGCACCGAAAAGAAAAAGTCTTCTTGTTGCGGAATGCGGGCGATACGTGCCAGGAAAAGATCCAGTTCATCGAGAAACTCATCCACGGCGGTCGTATTCTGGACAGGAATCGAGATATAAGTCGGCGTGTTCAGAGAAGAGATTACAATGCTGATCCCTAAGGTTTCATCAATGCCGCCCAGGAAACCAAGCCGCCCTTGCCTGCCCGGGTTGAATGTCCCCAATAGGCTGCCTGCAAAATTGGGTAGACTGAAATCAAACATCGGATCAGCATCGTAGACATGAATGCCGACATGGCTACCGATTCCCTCTTTCAGGAACGCAGCCATTTTTCGAGGGTCAACATCTTCTCCTGCTAAAGAGAAGAGGAACCCGGATTGGCGAGATCGTTGATCTGACTCATGAGGGATTTCTTCAAAATCATCTCCCGTGAATTCTTCATCGCCGTTGCGGGTGAAGAATGCTGCGAGAGTCTCGTTACTGATCGTGTCTCGGATAAAATGGACTGAGCCGTCTACGAACAGCATCTGGTATCCACCGGGAGAGTGTTTGTGTAAACCTGCGTGTGCTTTTTCAAGGTCGATTGCGAGGTCATCCGGTTTTGTCCAGATCACAGCATGTTTGTCATCGGCTTCAACAATCATGACTGTATTTGAAACGCCATCAGTGAAGTCGCGGAAGCGAAGCTTCTGATCTTTTCCTGAAAAGAAAGCCCTCTCACCCAGGGGGCCAACAAGTCTGGTTTTCCCTTCTTTAATCAATTCGGCATTATCAGGTTGAAAGATCTTGGGGATTTTGGCGATCAGTTGCTTGTTGTGCTCACTATCCCACGGTTCATCTAGATGAAACTCCTCATAAAGTTTTTGTTCTCCCATGAAGGGAAGCATGTGCACACGCCAACTTAGCAGTGGTTTTTTATCCTTTTCGCTAAAATTGGCTGAAGGATAAAAATGGCTGGCAATATCATGATAGCTATGAAATGCGATCGCTATTTGTTTGAGGGAGTTTACCGTTTTGCGTTGTTCTTCTTTTTTTGTTTTTTCTTCTACTGTTTGTTCGCTTTCCTGAAGATATTGATCCAGTCCCGACTGACTCAATAAGACTTCTTTATTGAGATGCAAATTCAAACTGAAAATGTTTCGTTCGGGGACAGGCAAGCTTTCCAGAGATTCAGGAGGGCCGCCCAGCATGTAGGCGAGGCCGGTATACAGAGAATTGTCGATCAAGGGGAGAACGATGGTTTCGATTCGATACTGCTGCGGAGTTGCCTGAATTTTCAGAGCGATCGGATCGAAGTAAGTCCGCCAGTATTGGTTATAATCATCAAGAAAGGATTTATACTGATCAGCTTCCGTGCCGCTGACTTCTTCCAGTGGAATCTCACAACAGGGAGTCAAGGAATGCGCGTGACCATGATGTGAACAAACGCCGGTCATTCCATCTTCTGAAAGGGCGTATTTACCACCATCTGGACAGGTTAGCTTTCCGATTCCAAATTCGCCTGGAGTGCAGCCTGCTATTGTCAGATCTTCCAGAGAGGTAGCATTCTTGCCCTGTTCTGTCCGATACAGAAGCGCCGCATGATTGATCATCCGCAAATGGTTATAACACAACATCCGTCTGCGCGCAGTCAGTTTCAATTGGGAGCCAACCAGGTGCCGGATAAATGGGTCGGAGAGATAAACGAACCCATCTTCATCACTCGCTCCTTGTGGCATGAGAGTACGAATATAAGCGAATTCATCCGTCTCCCCCAAGCGTTGAACGACGTTTCCGTCGGTATCTTTCCCCTGAATTGTTTCCAGGACTCGCTGCAATCCAACCAGAGAGTTGCTTCGCACATGTAAACCTGGTGCCGGATAAGCGGAGAAGAGATGCACGCTTCGATCAGGAGAAGTGACTTGTTGATACTCGATTCCCAGATAAGAATCGGTACTCAGCTTCAAGCTTTTGTCGTTCTCGATAGCGCTCTTGATAAATCCATCAAGACGGGCCTTGAATATTTCTGGCTGACGAAAATGGAATATAAGTGTGAGATCACTACCCTCACGATAAAACAGATCGCTACCTGTAACTGCGATTCGCTCCACAACCAAATCATAGAAAGGTTGAACGAGAGGATTCGTTTCCAGGAGTAACTGCCGCTTGATTCGATCGCCAACCAGTTCCGTGCGGGCTTCCTGTACAGACTGATTGATCAAGTGTGTGCTCCAAAGGTCGGTTGAATCAAGAATCTGGAGCAACTTGTTGACTGATTGAAATTCGACGTAATAAAAATCAACCGGTACCGATTTCGCCAGAGAGGAAATTTCCGGTTTCTGATCTCCCAGCATTTCTTTCCACGGATGACTACTTATCGTGGGGCCAGTTAATGAGTCGATCTGCACTTTCTCTGTACGCCGTTGCTCCGCTTGTTTTTTCTGCCGTTCTAAATTCTCTCGCGTTGATCGATCTGGAAGTCTTCCGCGAAATCCCTCGAAGTCTTCTTCCAAGTCAGGGTGCCCAACTTGTTCTTCGCCGATCATCGTGTCCAGTTGCAGGCTCTCTTGAACCGCTGAGGCACCACTGAAGATGCTGAATAAATCAACCTGATTCGCTCGCCCGGCAGGGCCAAATCCTCTGCCAAGAAGCATGCGCAGTTGGGGAGCGATTTCTTCCAGGCGGTCCTCACGGAGTGCCAGTTGTACCGCTACGTATTGAAGATAAGGATCCCGGGGATAAAGTCTCAGTTGAGCCAGCGCTTCCTCGGATGTCCAACTTTGCGAAGAACGGTTTTCGGTAGTCGAATCTTCTTTCGATTCCTCTTCTCCCTGAGTCAAACTGTTGGATAACGTACCCAGGAAGGTCATAGCCATTAGGAGAGTTAAAAGTGATTTTCCAACTTTGGCTGTTCTCCATTTCGCCTCGTATCCAGACCAGGTTGCTCTACTACTCATGGCGAATCATCCTTCTGTATGAGATGGAAAAACTGGAAGCCTCGACTTCTCTCCAGAGCGATAAAGAATGCACAGGAGGGCTTGTTGTCTGCTCTTCAGTGTCTCGCACCAGCCTGTTAATTGTCAAGCATCTAGGGGCAATGTATCTCGGTGAATGAGGGCTGGTCAAAAAATACTCAGCTAGCATTCAATAAAAGAAAAACGAAAAGCTCTATGCGTATAATTAGAAGATTCGTTCTTTCAAAACCTTCGTTGACATCTAGAGATTGAAGTCGGCTCTTTTGAACGATTGGGCGAACTCTTTCCAAGTCACAATCTTTATCAAGTCTGGCCTGGTGTCCGATCAATAAAATGGCCGTATTGGGAACCTCGGGATTATCATGTTCAAAGTGTTCAAGTAGGAGGCCAATGATCTATGTATGGTCACGATTATCCGCTCAAGAAAATCAGAATTGCATAAGTTTATGTCTTATGCGTTGTAACTCTTCCTCTTCGTACTGTGGTAGACCATTTGTTGATCGTCGGTGTGTCTCATAAGCCTCAAGTATAAATTCGAAAGACTTCTTCATTGCTTGCAACTGTTCATGCCACACTTCGATATTTACCTCAAAACTTTCAACAGGCTTGAGAACGTATTCTGTGCCTGTAGTACTTGTGAATGGAAATTCTATTTCGTCAAGGAGATAGAATTTCTTTTGCTGCTCTATGTTTTCTCGTGGACAAACGACAACAAATTCAATGCGAAACAATCCTCCCACTCGTTGAACAATAATGCTTGTCTCGTCTATACCACAGTGGCTAATAGTATCTTTTTCAAAAGTCCAGTTGTCGACTTCATGCATAAAACGCAACCATCCGCTCGTTGAATTCGGCGTAAAAGAATACATCTCGCCTATTTCTTCTTCTACATCGATTACGTTTATTCTTCTATTACAGATTATGAGATAGTCCGACTGGGACAGGAATGCAACCTCACAGCAATCCAGGCTATCAACATCGTCAAACTGTGGGGCATAATTCTCGAAATGTTTAGACAACTGTTCGATCCATAAGATGTCGCCCTTCGACATGTAAAAGATCTGAGGGAAGAGTGTCATACGTCTTCGTTCCGTCAATGCTCTTTGTCGAGTTGGAGGAATGAAAAGTTCACTGCTCTCAAACTGACATTTCAAAAACAAAAAAAGGACTTACGTCGTGAAACATAAGTCCTTTAATCCGAATACCGAAAGTGGGACTCGAACCCACACGGCGTTTACCCCCACTGGATTATGAATCCGCGTCACACTGTGATTCGGTGCTACTTGCGTATGCATTGAGTGGTTAAACACGATTCTCAAGGCGTTATTGAAAACTGACTTTCGGACCATATAGCGTGATTATTTCGTGTAGAAATAACATTTGAGGTAACACTCAAATCAAAAGCCCTTCCGATTCCTCGTTCCAGTTCGCGAACAGCGGGTCAGCGAGGGGTGCTGAGGCAGCCATCGGTTGGACGTTGAAGTTGTCGAACCAGGTGAAGGCATTGGCGGCGGCTAGGCCGACGGCGCCCTGGGAAATGTTGGTTCCAAAATCGGTAGAAGCAATCGTTTCGCCGTCCACAATAAGCGTCGCACTGGTACCATCAAGCTGCACGTCGAGGTGGTAGAACTGGCTCGTATTGATCGAACGGCCGGTGTCGTCCCAGTCAATCACCGTGAGTGTGTTGTTCCAGTTGCCCAGATAATGACCGATCACCCAGGTATTCTGTCCGGTGAAGAAGCCGGCGAATTTGAAATCGTTTACGTTTTTGTAATCGAAAATAATGAACCCGTCCTGCCAGCCGCTGGTGACCGGGTTCGAGCGGATGTCGGCGGAGATTATCAGCGGGTTACTGTTCGTGTTCTCAACGGTTAGATAGGCAATTGCATTTCCATTTCCGCCGGAAGTGTTCGCACGGAAAACTTTGTTTGAACCATAGTTCGCAAAGCCCCAGACGGCGGCATTGTTGTAATAGAAGTGATCGGCCGAGCTATCATCGAAGTTTTCAGTATAGGGGAGCGGTTGTTCTTGCCCGATTCCGACATGGGTATCGACCATGAGGTTATCGAAACGGGTGACCGCATTATATGCCGCCACACCGATGGTGCCGTTATGAATCCCCTCCGCATAAGTGGCCTCGGCAACAAATAGCCCGTTCACGCGCAGGATTACGTGATCCCCTTCGATCTTCAGGTGCAGTTGATAAGGAGTATTCACGTTAATGTTCTGGCCGACATCGTCCCAGTCGACCTGGGCAAGTCGATTGCCCCAGTTACCCTGGTAATGGCCGATTACCCATTGATTCTGGCCGGTGAACATACCGGCGTATTTGAAGTCAGTTGGACTCTGGTAATCGAAGACGAGGAAACCGTCGAGCCAGCGATTGGGTCCGCTGATCGATGTGATCTGACCGGCGAACTCGTAGTTGTTGGGCAACAACCAATCATTATTGAGTCGACCGATTCCCAGTCCTTTGTTATTCGCCGCATTAATTTCAAGATACTTGTCACTTCCACTCCCCTGCACTGACCAGAGTGCAGGGTTGTAATAAGTGGAATGATTGAAGTAACCGTTATTGAAATCTTCGTAGTATGGCAGATCGGTTGGAGCACCGGCATCCACTTTTTCGGCCACTTCAAAATTGTCGAACCAGGTAAAGGCCTTATCCGCCGCGAGTCCGACCGCCCCCATGTTGACCGGACCACTGAATGTCGCCGAGGTGATGTATTCACCATCGACACTCAACCAAACCGTATTGCCGTCGATGCGGAGATGCAAGGTATAGAACTGGTTAGTCAGGATGTCACGTCCGGTGTCATCCCAGTCAACGACGGAGAACCTGTTGTTCCAGTTGCCCTGATAATGTCCGATGAGCCATTGATTCTGGCCAGTGAACATCCCGGCATATTTGAAGTCAGTTGGGGATTTGTAATCAAATATGATAAACCCATCCTGCCAGCCGGACACCGCTTGAATGGATTTGATTTGTACCGATACTTCAAACGCGGAAGGCGTATCTTCGGGTAACGGGACATAAGTGAGACCAAGCTGGTTATTCACTGAATTATTAATGCGGAAGAACTGTTCGCCATTTGAGTTCACCGTCGCCCAGTTGTTCATCAACGGGTAATAGAACCCGTCAGCGGAACCATCGTTGAAGTCTTCCTGGAACGGCAATGGCTGTGGTTTACCTGCGGAAATGGAATTGGAAACTGCGAAGGAATCGAACTGAGTCACCGAATTATAACCCGCCAGTCCCAGTTGTCCTGCCCCGATGCCTTCTGTGAAGGTGGTTGAACAAACCGGTAGCCCGTCGACATGTAACAGGACTTGATTCCCATCGACACTTAGATGCAATCGATAAAACTGATTGGGTTTGACATCCTGATTCGTATCATCCCAGTCGACAACAGCAAGTTTATTACTCCAGTTCCCCTGATAATGCCCGATGACCCACTCATTCTGTCCACCAAAGAATCCGGCGTATTTAAAGTCAGACGGACTCTGGTAATCAAAAACGAGGAAGCCATCGATCCAGCGATTGGCACCACTCGCAGAATAGACCGTGGCTGAAATCTCGTAAGCAGCCGGTATCGGTTGCCCCAGATTCAAATAGGCGACTCCCAATCCATAACTGTTTGACCCATTAAATTGCAGAGCTTTACCACCTGAGTATGAATTCACAATCGCCCAGCGGTTGGCTCCGTAATAATCAATCAAGTCAGCAGTTTCGTCGTCGAAGTTTTCGAAGTAATTCAAAAATGGTTGAATGTCGAGTTCAAAAGATTTGAATGCAGTCGCTCCATGATTATCGACCGCTGTGATGACGACTTCTTTGGTGCCGAACTCATTCACCGAGGGGGTATATGACCACGACCAAGTCCCATTACTATGCTGAATGATGCTGCCGAAGTTCACGCTTAAGCTAACAGTGTCTCCTGGGTTCATATCGGAGAAAGTCCCCGAGTTAGTAAATATCTCTCCCGCAATCCCCGAGATCACAGGCTGGTTCACGATCACTTCAGGAGGATAACTTTGTACGAGTTTCCAGAGAAACGCATTCCAGCTAGTCCCAGGGATGGAACTAACATTATAGGAGTCTTGACGGGGATAAAAGTTTTTCGTTCCGTTAAAGGATCCTGTTACAAATACGCTTTCATTTTCATCGACAGCAAGTTTGATTGGACCATCAATATAACTTTCTCCTCTGGTCGACTCCGTCCAGATAAAGTTCCCCGATAAATCGTAGCGTGATATAAACGTATTTATGATGCTAAAGCGTCTCTCTATCGAATAGTTGGAGCGACTGAAAACATTCTCCCCCAGATCGAAATCAACAATATCGCCATAAGACCCCGTCAAATAAATGGAATCGGTTGTGATAGCGACGTCGTACCCGACATCGGAACGGAATGCGCCAAATGTTTTCACCCAGTCAAAGCCACCATCATTTGTTAACTTCAAAAGAAAGCCATCACTTCCTTCTGGATAATCATCAAAAGAAACCGTTGCCAGGTATTCTTCCGGGCCTGGATCGAAATCAACGGTGTATCTGAAACTTCCTGTAACATAAATGTTTCCACTGTCATCCAAATCAATTGCAGATCCAGCACCGCTGTGATCTCCCTCGAAGTGCTTCACCCAAACAAACCCCCCGGTGGCGTTGTACTTGGCAACAAAAATATCGTTGTTGCCCTGGGCGGTTAAACTTCCCGCTGATGATGTTGAATCGAAATCCGCTGTGTTGATGAAGCCCCCTGTCAGATACAGGTTTTCATCCTGATCAATTGCAAAGTCAGAAACGTAAATGGATTGGGTGCTTAAAGAATATGGAAGGAATCTTTTCGAGATGAAATTGCCACTCGTATCAATTTTAGAAATGTATGGAAGGAGACTGGAACCACTTTCTGAAATTAAACCCGTCGTGTGCAGATTTCCGTTTGCATCAAAACTGATCCAGGCTTCATAGGTTCTGCTGAATTCACTCATCAGTGCCCATTCAAAGTTTCCAGCTGTATTCAATTTCAAATAGAATGCTCGTTCAAAGCCGGTTTCCAGATTGAAAATGCCAGTGCCCGGATTGAAATCGGCGAGTCCTCGAAAATTCCCGGTTATGTAAGTATTTCCTGATGCATCAACAACGAT
>JAGQQC010000072.1 GCA_020426395.1 Planctomycetaceae bacterium | reverse complement strand
CAGCCTGAGCCAGATAAGCATCTTCATTCGTCGTGGTCGCGATCATTTCGTCGGTTGAGAGGGTTTCATCATTGGCTCGTAATTTGTTCTCCAGTAATTCGGCCTCACTCGGAGGATCAAGCTTGAGTTGCCCCACCCAACTTGCTTTCGTCAGATCAATTTCCAGTTTCCACACACGCCCATAACCATGCACGTTGTAACGGCCATCGACCCAGTCGGTCAGATACCACGATTTCACCTGCTCGCGGGTTTCCGCGGGATTGGGAGCAATACAAGCTGGACGGAAATAACGGCTCCCTTTCACTAGTTGAATCGGGTTCGTCGTGTAACCTGCTCCGTTCGATTTCAGCGGATAGAAGGCAATATGATGTTCTCCCCAGGAAGCAGCGAGCACACCCTGCCCGAATGCGGCTACACCGCAGGGGGCCTCTCCCACTGGATGCACCATCGGTAACGTTCCACGTAATTCTCCATTCCAACAAACAAATGGGTGATGCGACTCGGAACCATATTGCCTTTGATATCCGTAATCCCCCCCTTCCACGATCTCTAACAATCGACAAGGAGGAAGTTCCCCCGGATCGTTGTCGACGGCGAAGAGTTCTCCGTTCTCGCGAACACACAATCCAAACGGATTCCACATTCCCCGCGCGATGCGTTTGAGTCCGGAGCCATCCGGTTTAACTCGAAAGACTCCCCCTTCACTACTGCCGCTCAGTTTCGTACCGTCTGCGCCAGTCATAATCCAGGGTTCGGAAAAATTTTCTCCCAGGCAGAAAAGCAGATCCCCATTCAAATCCCACGCGAGTCCCGCCATCCCGTTATGCGGATAATCGGCATTGGTTTCCATCTTCACCAGATCTTCAGTCTGATCCGCCTGCCCATCCTGATCGGTATCTCGCACACGTAGTAACCGGCTACGTTCGATGAGATAAACCCAGTTCTCCTCTCCCAGTTCCAGATCCATCGTGTGGTAAGTCGCATTATAAAAGACGGACCGTTTTCCTTCCGGGCTGAAGATCAGGATCTCATCGAATTTCGGTCCCGCATAATTCTCCGGAGGAAAATGCGTATGGCTGGCAACCACCCACAGGTTCCCGGTTTCATCGACATCAATCCCGGTAGGCGTGACGACATCGGGATGTTTCACAACTTCGGTCAGCGTGACACCCGGCTGGAGCACCTGGACTTCGGGTTCTCTTTCGTCAGCGATGACGGAAATGCAAAGTGATTGAACCAAGAAAAATGAAACGAGCAATGATCGGTATAACATCGCAACCTCGGATAAAGCTATAATTGAATTCACGTGGTTTCAGTCTAATCGGCCAAAGAAGGTAAAACCAATCCCCCGCATCGGCTTTTAAGGCTCAAAGCATGACATCCACTGAAAACGAGAAAAAATCGCAGAGGCTTTCTGTTATCGAAATTCTGGTAATCCTGTCTGCAATTGGTACTGTGATGGCCCTCGCTATTCCACCTGCTGACAATCAACGCGGCCCACATGACCACACAAAAGTTTCGTGCTACAACCAACTCAAGGAATGGGAGTCTGTTTTAATTGACTACTATCATTCAAAAGGTGAATTTCCCTCAAGTATGGAACCGCTCATCACTCACGCTCAAGAAGGAAATCGGAGTAGCTCGTCATTCCCGCAAGATGTCTGGGGAAATCCATTCCAGTTGAAGTTGACTCAATCAAAAGAACACCGTTTTCCTGACATTACAATTTACTCATTAGGACCGGACGGAGTTCCGAGTAACGACGACCTCTCCGTCACCATCGATCAGAAATCTCTGACGAATCGAGAAGATAAGCTATAAGGGGATTATTCTTCGAGTAAATTGACAACCCCCACTTTTTTTTAGATCTGGCTGAAAATTTGACGCTCGATTTCATCCGCGGCTATAATTAAACCGTTTCCTCAGTAGAGGACTTTGCCTTCCTTTTTTGATGGACCGTCCCAATCTTCGGCAGGATCAGGTATACATGACGAATCGCTGGCTCATTAGCACTTTCTGGACTTTTTGTAGTCTCGTGGGTTTCCACTGGTGCCTCTCCTCTGCCCTGTTTTCGCAAGATCTCCTGGAAATTCCGAAGGACAAACAAGCCGCTCGGAAAGCGGAAGAGAAAGAACCTAAAGAACAGAACACTCAAAAAAACATCCCACTCGGCCGCACAATTACGGTCGAAAGCCCAGTGAATGATGCGATCTTCGGCCACATCAAGAACACAGCATCGACCTTGCAGATCCAGGCGGCTCAGGAAAATCGCAAGGCGTTCCTCATTCTGGAAATTACTCCCGGGGACAGTCCGTTTCATCAGGTGCAGGGACTGGCGAAATTTCTCACCTCGGATAAAGTTTCGGCAGTCACCACGGTCGCCTGGGTACCGAAAACCGTCACGGGGAATAACGCGGTGCTCGCCCTCGCCTGTAAAGAAATCATCATGCACCCCGATGCCGAACTGGGCGATCTG
Source organism: Planctomycetaceae bacterium (assembly GCA_020426395.1). Lineage (GTDB taxonomy): Bacteria > Planctomycetota > Planctomycetia > Planctomycetales > Planctomycetaceae > Polystyrenella. The sequence continues at coordinate 11,402 of JAGQQC010000072.1, read as the reverse complement.
GGGCGAGGCCGGGCTCTCGATCAGGACGAACAACGCAGTCTGCTCAGCCTGATCCAAAAACGACTCAACCCGAAAGTAAACGAGGCCTTGTTAAAAGGGTTTATGGATCCGCAAGTCGCGGTCTTAAAAGTCAACATTGAACAAGGGAATAACGGCGTGACCTCAAAAGTGGTCACCACAACAGAACTAAAGCAGTTACAGAATTCGGGAGTCACCATTTCGGATATTGAAACCATCAAGGAAGCGGGAACCCCCGGAATCCTGACTGGAACACACGCCCGCGCACTGGATGTACTCGTCAGTAAAATTGCCCGTGAACGTTCCGATCTGGTCTCAATCTTTAATCTGCCTCCCGAAGCATTAAGAGAAAGTCTGTCGGTCGGGGGAGAACAACAGGCTATCCGCTTGAAACTGAATGATGTCATCGAACCAGTGATTGGAAATTATCTGTTCCGCCAGATCGATCGTGCCGTCAAACAGGGAAAGAATATCATTATTATCGAAATCGATTCGCCGGGCGGATACCTGAAAACTAGCATTGATCTGGCCGACAAACTGGCCAGTCTCGATTCGGATAAAGTGTTGACCGTAGCTTATGTCCCCAAGCAGGCAATCAGTGGAGCGGCGATTGTTGCGTTGGGATGCGATCAGATCTATATGCATCCTTCTGCCCTCATCGGAGATGCCGGGCCGATTGAGATGCGCCAGGGTCAGGTGATGGAACGGGCTCCGGAAAAAGTGATCGGCCCTATTCGTGCCAAGTTGAAGGAACTGGCCCATAAAAAAGGACGCCCCGCTGCCGTGGCGGAAGCGATGACCGACCGTAAACTTCCGGTCTTCGAAGTCCGCAACCGGGAAACGGGACAACTTTGGTATATGACCCAGCAGGAAATTGACGCAGAAGGGGGAAAATGGATCCAGGGCCCCCAGATTCCGGAATCGGGTCAGGAAGACAATGACAAACTACTCACTGTTGAGTCGGAACGGGCCCATGAACTCAAACTGACCGAGCCTCCCGTTCAAAATCTGGAGGACCTCAAGGAACGGCTCGGCATCAGCGTCGAAGAAGAATTGAAACCGCTGGAAAAAACCTGGCTGGATACGATGATATTCGTGCTGAACTCGAACACCGCCCATTTTCTGTTGATTGTCGCGGGTCTAGTTCTGATCTACGTTGAAGCCAATTTCGTGAGTGGCTTCTTTGGAACGCTGTCGGCCCTCTGTTTTATTCTGTACTTCTGGAGTGCCTTCCTGGGGGGAACCGCAGGTTGGCTGGAGGTGATTCTGTTCCTGTTTTCCGTGGCACTTCTGTTGGTGGAAGCATTCGTGCTCCCGGGGTTTGGGGTCTTTGGAATCACCGGGATTATCCTGATGTTCACTTCGCTCATCATGGCGACCATGACGTTAGGGGAAGCGACGTGGGGAGACACGGAGAGCAATTTCTCGCGAATCTCCAGTTCCTTCATGCTCATCGCGGGTGCCCTGACCACCGTGATTGTCCTGGCGGTCATCTTTAATCTGATGCTCCCGCGGATTCCCTTTGTCCGGGAGTTAATCAAACCGCCCGCCTTTGATGGTCCTGGTGGATATTCCACCGACGAGCCCCACCTGCACCCCGACCTGGTCCCACATGCTGATTTGGAGGAGGGAAACTTCGTCGGGAAACGGGCAACGACGTTCACCGCGCTCCGTCCCGCAGGGAAAATCAAACTAGACGGGGAAGTCCTAAATGTAGTCAGCAACGGGGCTTACATTCCACCAGGAACAGAGGTCGAGATCATCGAACGGAGTGGAAACCACATCGTCGTCCGGGAAATCTCATAAAATAGGCAAGCCGCCCCCTCAAGCCGGGGCTATTTGCCTGGCTTCCCCTTGTTCTTTCGTTTTATTTCTCGATTTAGGGTCATTCTGAGACGTGACCTTTCAGAGGCGACTGACTATGATTTACCGATTCTAAAACAGAAAAGAATCAAGGCGACTGTTTCCCGCTCAGAATAACTATCTCGCAAGAGCCGGAATTTCCTGCATCAGGCCTGAATAATTCAGTATCCTCCAATGCAGAGCCATCCCCTGGCTCCATTTCCCCTGGGTTCAACCACGGGAACACTGTAGCGGCATGCTGCTGCTGGTGACAGAAGCCCCTCTTAATATTTTTTCGTAAACATTGAATTGTAAACGTGTTAAGGTAGAAAACTCTATGTCGATCACTCAGGAAGAAAAACGAAAAACAATCGAAGAATACAAGACTTCAGACAACGATTGTGGTTCTTCTGAAGTCCAAATTGCCCTCCTGACTCATCGTATCAACACCCTGACTGAGCATCTGAAAATCAACTCGAAAGATCACTCCAGTCGTCGTGGCCTGTTGGCACTGGTCAGCCGTCGCCGCAGTCTGCTGGACTATCTGAAGAACAAAGACTACGACAAGTATCTTTCCATGCTGGAGCGTCTCTCCATCCGTAAATAGAGTTGCTCCGCAAACGAGAACCGTGCGTTCAACTCTATCCTGCTGGATCAAAGTGACCGTGGTTTTCGTCTCTGTATTTTGTAGACCTTGGTATTCCCGGAGCAGCCCTGTTGATCAGGTCGCTGCTCTTTTGCATATTGACCCACTTCAATCAAAGTTTGTGTTACACGAAGTTGATTCCAGGTCCGCTCGTATTTGGATCGTCCTTCTCCGGACTTGTCTGCTGCACACTCCTGTCCGGGCATTGAGATCGCCTCGTCAATCACAGGCAATTATGTGTTTTTTAACCAGCGAGATTTGAACTCTCGACATCAATTCATGTCGGCTTTAGTAGTAGTAGGAAAATGCCGTGAAAGTAACTGTAGAACGTGAAATAGCAGGTAGAACATTATCCATCACCAGTGGCGAACTCGCCAAACAGGCCAGCGGAGCTGTGCTCGTTCAATACGGAGAGACTGTTCTGTTTGTCGCAGTGCAAACAGGCCCCTCTCGGGAAGGAACAGACTTTTTCCCGCTGACTGTTGATTACCGGGAACGCCTGGCCGCTGCCGGTAAATTTGCCGGTGGATTCCTGAAACGGGAAGGCCGTCCGACCACTCGTGAAATTCTCACTTGCCGCCTGACAGACCGTCCCATTCGCCCCCTCTTCCCAGATGGATTCCGCGACGAAGTTCAGGTCATGGCGAATGTGCTCGCCTGCGACCTGGAGAACGAACCCGATGTGCTGACAACCATTGGTGCCAGCGCAGCCCTGATGATCGCACCACTTCCCTTCCAGGGCCCCATCGCCTCTGTCCGCGTTGGCCGCGTTGAAGGCGAACTCGTTCTTTTCCCGACTCATCTGGAAATGAAAGAAAGCGATCTCGACCTCGTCGTCGCAGGTTCGACAGAATCTGTTCTGATGATCGAAGGATTTGGTGCTCAAATCCCCGAAGACGAAATGGCGGACGCGATTATGTTTGCCCACAAAGCCATCGTCGAAATCTGCGAACTTCAGAACGAGTTCGTACAGCAGGTTGGTGTCGAAAAAACAGAATACGAAGGCCCTGCAGAAAACCCGTTTGCAGCCGTCGTTAAACAGGAAGCCTACGACCGCCTGCGGGAAGCTAAACAAAACACGAGCAAACAACTTCGTCATGAGCAAGCCGGTGCCATTAAGGAAGAGTTGGTTGCGAAATATTTCCCGGAAGGAACCGAAGTTGCCGAAAATGGTGGAACTCTGCCACAACTCAAGGAAGCCTTCTATAAATGCGAAAAACAAGTCGTTCGCGATTTGATCCTCGAAGGCAAACGGTTGGACGGTCGGGCTCCGGAAGATCTCCGCGATGTCAGTTGTGACGTCAGTGTGTTACCCCGCGTTCACGGTTCTGCCGTGTTCACTCGTGGAGAAACACAATCGATGGCGACCATTACTCTCGGTACCTCTCGTGACCAACAACGAACGGACAGCCTGTTCGGCGAAACATCCGCTCGATTCATGCTGCACTATTACTTCCCCTCCTTCTCCGTTGGAGAAGTTCGTCCGATCCGTGGACCGGGACGTCGCGAAATCGGCCATGGTTGCCTGGCAGAACGCTCCGTCGAACCCGTACTTCCCCCAGAAGAAAAGTTTCCCTATACGATCCGCGTGATATCGGACATTCTCGAATCGAACGGTTCCAGCTCAATGGCCTCTGTCTGTAGCGCCACTTTGGGCCTGATGGATGCCGGTGTTCGTATTACCCAACCGGTCGCTGGAATTTCCATCGGGATCGTCAAAGAAACCAATGACAAATACACCCTGCTGACCGACATCATGGGAGATGAAGACCACTTCGGCGACATGGACTTCAAAGTCGCGGGTACCCAAAAAGGAATCACCGGTATTCAGCTCGACCTGAAAATCGACGGGATCAACGAAAAAATTATTCGCGAGACCCTCGTCCAGGCACGCAAAGCCCGGATCGATTTACTCAAAATCATGCTGTCCGAAATCCGTCGTCCTCGGGCAGAAATCTCCGAGCACGCCCCTCGCCTCGAACAGGTTCGTATCAACCCTGAAAAAATTGGCCTCTTGATTGGACCGGGCGGTAAAACGATCCGTGCCATCCAGGAAGAAACGGGAGCGAATATCGATGTCGAAGAAAACGGCGTCGTTACTGTCTCCTCCGGCAGCCGCACTGCTGTCGATGATGCCATCGCCCGGATTGAAGCCCTCACAGAAGAAATCAAAGTCGGCAAAGTTTACCAAGGCCGTGTCAGCTCCGTAAAAGACTTTGGTGCGTTTGTAGAAATCGCACCGGGCAAAGACGGACTCTGTCACATCAGTGAACTTTCCGACGGTTTCGTCAAATCGGTGACCGATGTCTGTAAAGAAGGCGATCAACTGGAAGTCAAAGTCATCGCCGTCGACGACCAGAATCGCATCAAGCTTTCCCGCAAAGCCTTGCTGGTTGAAGCGAACGGCGGTGGTGATTCGGAAGACGAATAACCCCCCGGTTAACCATCCCTGACAAACAGAAATTCCGGCTTGCTTTTTCTTCTCGATCAGGCAAGCCGGAATCGTTTATGTTGACCCTATATCAACAAACATGATTTGGAATTTTCCCTGCCACATCAGGATGATGAGTTTCCACTGTCCAGATTGTTGTCTCATGACACACAAGTCCGTCAATTCCATCCAGGCAACCCCTTCCGAACTGCTTGATCAGTATACGGAACTCGCTTCCCTTGCTGGCGGTCTGGCTCATGAAATACGGAACCCGCTTTCATCAATCTCGATGAACTCGTCACTTCTGAAAGAAGAACTTTGCCAATCCGACGACCCTCGTGATCGTCGCCTGTGCCAACGACTCGATATCGTTCAACAGGAATGCAAGCATCTGGAAGAAATCCTGAATGCGTTCTTGCAGTTCGTACGAGCGGGAGAACTGCATCCTCAGCCGACGGACTTAACCGAAGTGCTGGAAAAGTTCATCGAGTTTTTTCGCCCTCGTGCCCAACAACATCAAATCGACATCAGCCCCCATCTGAGCCCGAACTTGCCCCAGGTTAATCTTGACCGTTCCCTCTTTCGACAAGTCCTGTTAAACTTGGCTATCAATGCCCAGCAGGCCATGCCCGAGGGTGGGCTGCTGGAAATTCAAACCTACAACCGGAAAAACCAGGTCTTGTTGGAATTCATCGATACTGGCCTGGGGATGAGCGAAGAAGTGCAAGCCAAAATGTTCCAGGCATTTTTCTCTTCTAAAACAGATGGAAGCGGACTGGGCCTGCCAATGGTCCGCAAAGTCGTATTGGCTCATGGCGGCACAATCCAATGCGAAAGTGAACCGGGAAAAGGAACTCGTTTCATCATCACTCTTCCCGTATTGCCGGCTTAAGATATCTTCGTGTAACAGTTCCATTCGGTAAGAGTCGTTTTCTTCCTCTCAATCCTTTTTCTACCAGATCACTGACCAGATTAACGATCACAAACTAAGAGATCCGATAGCGGGAGAACCAGGGTGAGTAGCGATACCATCAGTAATTCGAACATTCCCATTCGAATACTGATCGTGGACGATGACGAAGCTCATGCACAGGCAGTTGCAGAAAGCCTGCGACGCGTTGGTTCCGACTGCGTTGTCGCGACGTCAGGTCAGCGCGGCTCCAAGCTGATCGAAAGTGACAATTTTGATGTCGTCATCACCGATATGATGATTGACGAAATGGATGGGCTCGACATCCTGCGCAAGGCCAAGGAAGAACTTCCCGAAGCCGAAGTGATTGTCGTCACTGGTCACGGGGACATCCGCTCTGCAGTCGCCGCCATTCAACAGGGTGCTTACACTTATCTTACGAAACCTCTCGACATCAACGAACTTCGTTCCTCCGTCGAGAAGGCCGCTACTCGATTAAAACTGATACGGCGGAATCAGGAGTTGATCGAATCGCTCGATGAAAAATTCGGGTTCGAAGGCGTAATTGGTAACAGCCCGCAGATGCAACGCATCATCGAAATCCTGAAACATGTCGCCCCAACTGATAGCACAGTGCTCATCGAAGGGGATAGTGGCACAGGGAAAGAACTCGTTGCCCGGGCAATTCATCAAAACAGCTTGCGAAAAAACAAGCCCTTCGTACCGCTGAATATCTCGGCTCTACCGGACAGCATCCTGGAAAGTGAACTTTTCGGGCACGAACAGGGAGCCTTCACTGGAGCCATGGGACGCCGGATAGGGAAGTTCGAATACGCTAACGGAGGCACCTTGTTTCTGGATGAAGTTGGCGAAATGCCGCTTGATACCCAGGTAAAATTATTGCGGGTGCTGGAAGAACGAAAGATCACTCGTCTCGGCGCTAACGAAGAAATGGATGTCAACGTTCGACTTGTTGCCGCCACCAATGCAAACCTGAAAGAAATGGTTGCCGAAAAGAAGTTTCGCGAAGACCTCTACTACCGCCTCAGCGTCGTTACGATCCAACTTCCCCCCTTACGGGAACGTCGTGTTGATATTCCCTTACTACTCGAACATTTCCAGAAGCAGCTTTCAGCAAATAGTGGCAAGGAAGTTCAGGGCTTTTCCAAAGCCGCTCGGCAGGCGTTGACCTTGTACGATTGGCCGGGCAACATTCGACAGTTACGTAACACCATCGAGCGGATGATTATTCTCGATACCGATGGCCTACTCGATATCGATGATCTTCCGCTTGATATCGCAGAACTGGTGGACTACAGCTCGACCGGTGAAAAAACGGACGGTTTTCTTTCAGGTGCCGATTCTCTCGTGGGTCGCCCATTGGCGGACGTTGAGAAATATTATATTCAAAAAGCACTCGAATTGACGGGTGGCAAACGGGAGGAAGCAGCGAGTATGCTGGGAATAGGCGAACGAACCCTATACCGCAAGATTCGGGAATATGATTTAAAAAAGAATTAAACCCGTTCGCACCTGCCTACAAAATCCTTCCTGAAGACTGCCTCTTTCCACTAAAATATCGACAGCTCAATTCAATGAACCGGGCCGCCCTCCTCCCACACACTCCCAACCCATAGAACCTGGAGAGATTTCACATCCTCTTGTTCTCTTCCCGTTATTTATCGCAATCACCCGTAAGACGAAACTCTCCGTTCCGTGGCTACAATCGCTCCCGTCCAGATTAAAGAAGCTAGCACCGCGCGTGTCGCGGCCCGCTCAGCGTATGAACAGCGACGGGAAACCTATCGTTCGCTCGTCAAAAGCTTAAAGAGGCAGGAAGAAAAGCTCTCACTTGGTCGCGGGATAATTTTTCTGCTGGCCCTGCTATTCCTGTTCGTTGCCTCGGGTGAAAACAGTTGGTCCGCCTACTGGTTACTTCTGCCGGGCACCTTGTTCGCTATTCTGGTCATTCTGCACGGCCGAGTTCTACAAAAGATGCAACGAGCCCAGTATGCCGTCGCCTACTATGAAACAGGTTTACGGAGAATAAACGATAGTTGGTTCGACTACGGTCCTACAGGAGATCGTTTTGCAGAGACGAATCACCCGTACGCAAACGATCTAGACTTATTTGGAAAAGGATCCCTGTTTCAACTCCTTTCCCAATCTCGAACCCGATTAGGTGAAACGACACTCGCCAACTGGTTAAAATCGGCTGCGGAAACGAGTGATATCCGATTGCGGCAAACGGCCATCCAAGAGCTGGCGGATAAACTGGATCTACGAGAAGCACTGGCTCTATTACCTGCCGAAAAGAATTCAGATCTGGATGAAGAAGACCAAACTCAGTTACTCCACTGGTTTCACATTCCTCCTCAACCACTGCAATGGAAAACGCGGCTCTTTGCCGGCATTATCGCGTTCAGTTCCATCATCGCCCTGTTCGGTTATTTATTTCAACTATGGGGAGCGAACCCGCTATTCGTCATTCTGCTGGTTCAAACCCCATTTCTGTTCCTGTTCCGCAAACAGATCCATGAGTTGACGATCCAGGCTGATAAAGCTGCCAGTGGATTGAAAATCCTTTCCCGGGTATTGCTGTTGATCGAACGGCAATCCTTCCAGTCACCTCTTCTGCAACAACTCCAACAGAAATTACAGACGGAAGGTCACCCTCCCTCTTACGAATTGAATTATTTTTACAAGCTTGTGCAGCGATTGCAGAATTGCGTGCGCAATCAGTTTTTTGCACCAATTGCTTTTTTACTCTGCCTGCCGGTGCATGTTGTCCATGCGATCGAATCATGGAAAGCGACCGTTGCCGATCACGTCCCTGATTGGCTCGATACCGTTGGCCAATTCGAAGCCCTGTGCTCACTTGCCTGTTTTCATTACGAACACGCCGATTTTACTTTTCCAACCTTAAGCGAAGAAGACTCTCTCTTCGAAGCCAAAGATCTGGGGCATCCCCTGCTTCCGTATCACAAACGAGTGCATAATAACCTGAGCTTTGGAAACGATCCCGCTTTTCTGATGATCAGCGGATCGAACATGTCTGGTAAAAGCACACTGCTTCGTACGGTGGGATTAAATGCAGCCCTGGCTTATGCGGGAGCCCCGGTCTGCGCCAGTTCGCTGACCCTTTCTCGATTTCAGATCGGGACCACCATGCGGGTAACCGATTCTCTCCAGCAAGGTTTTTCCCACTTCTTCGCCGTCATCTCCCGCCTGAAACTGGTTGTCGAGCTGACTCGTAAGCCAGAGGGATTGCCTGTGCTGTTTCTGCTGGATGAAATTCTGCAGGGAACAAACTCTCACGACCGACGTGAAGGAGCCGAAGCGGTCATCCGCAATTTGCTGGAACAGGGTGCAGCGGGGCTGGTCACCACGCACGATCTCTCTTTAACTCGCATCGTGCCTGACCTGCCTGTTCCTGCTCGTAATATTCATTTCGCAGACCGGCTCGAAGATGGAAAACTTATCTTCGATTATCACATCCAGGAAGGTGTGGTTCAGCATAGTAACGCGCTGGAACTGATGCGGATCATCGGACTGACAACGCCACTTAAGAAGGACTCTGCACAAGAGTCTTGAACATGCCCGAGTAATAAAATCTCGGTCAGGCCAGCATGGCGGTCGCTACCGCGTAATAGACGAGCAACCCGAAAAAGTCGACCAGAGCTGAAATTAAGGGATTTGACATCAACGCCGGATCCATCCCCAGCTTCTTAAAGACTAACGGCAAGAGAGCTCCGGTGACTGACCCCATAATGACGACCAGGAAGACAGTTAAACCGACGACACTCGACTTTAGCATAAGTGGTGCTTCGCCAACGGTAAGAACCTCTGGCTCATCCATCCAGATAAATCTGGCGATGAGGAAGGTTAACAATCCCAGTCCACCGCCCAGCAGAATCGAAAGCATGAATTCGCGCAGCATTAACCTGATGGTCTCCTGACGCCGCATGTCTTCCAGAGTCAGCAGCCGAATGACGAGCGTTGCCGATTGAGATCCGGTATTTCCACCACTGGCGATCACCAAAGGAAGAAACCAGAATAACCAGACGTGCTTGCTCATTTCGTCTTCAAACCGCTGAAGCACATTCACCGTAAAGGCAGCAGCCACCAACAGCAAAATTAACCAGACTCCACGTTTATAGACCAGGGTGAGGATCGAAGTAGCGAGGTAACTATCTTCCAGCGGCTCAACCGCCCCCAGGCGGTGGGCATCCTCGGTCGCTTCTTCCTGCAGAACGTCGATGATGTCGTCATGTGTGACAATACCGACCAGACGGTTCTGGCTATCCACGACGGGCATGGCCAACAGGTCGTACTTGGCGATTTCAGATGCGACGTGTTCCCGATCGTCCGACACACGCACGGTAACCACGTCCCGTTGCATGATGTCGGTCAACTTTACTTCTGGATCAGCCAACAGCAACTCACGGAATGAGATCAAACCCCGCAGGCGATGTTCTTCTTCGAGAATGAATATATAATAAATCGTTTCCCGGTCGTGTGCCTGTTTTCGCAAACGGACAATGGCTTCCTCGGCCGTAAGATGCTCAGGCAACCAGGCGAACTCCGTGGTCATAATCGACCCGGCATTGTTCTCCCGATCTTCCTCATAGCTCAACAACTCACGGACCGTGTGCTGCTCCGTTTCGCTCAATTGAGAGACCAACTGGCGCCCATGATCGTTGTCCAGCCGAGAAAGAAGGTCTACCCGGTCGTCAGGAGCCATGCCTTCCAGAACGCTGACTTGAACCGCCAGATCCTCCTGATCGGCAGACATGAACTCCGCCTGCTTTGCCAAATCCAGGAAGGAAAAGGCATTCATGCGGGATTGCTTGTCACTGCAGCTCATGACATACCAGAAGTCATTCGCATTCAAAGACTGCAGTACCTCAGCACAATTGGCCGGGTGAAAGATTTCGCAGAATTCGTGTAACCCGTTTTCATCCTTCTCTTGAATCATTTGCAGGATGTCGGGCAACAGCAATGAGTTGTAATACATCAACCTGTCCTCAACCGAATTCATACACAACTCTGCTAATCATGGACTGAAGGAGACACACACGAAGATGGACCAATTATAGACTGTTCGTACCAGGAACAAGACAGACCGTAGCGATCCCAAAAAAAATCCTTGTCGAGTTAAATCCCGACAAGGAGAGGTTGTATTGAGTAATCCAGCCAAGCCTGAATTGATTCGGCAGACTGGAACCCGTTCTGTTAACGTTTGGAGAACTGGAAGGATTTTCGGGCTTTCTTGAAACCGTATTTTTTCCGTTCCACCATGCGGTCATCACGAGTCAGATAACCCCCTTCGGCCAGGGTATGGTGATATCCGGAGTCTTTCGCTTGCAATGCACGGGCAACGCCCAAAACGGTAGCACCGGTTTGCCCTGTTGTTCCACCACCGGAAACACGAATCCAGACGTCCACTTTTCCAGCTTCGCCCGTTGCTTCGAGTGGGGCAAGGATCATTCTTTGATCCCGCAAGACGTTGAAGTATTCTTCCAGTGGGCGACCGTTAACGGTAATCACCCCTG